>CAYHCN010000008.1:0-17243 GCA_964354945.1 uncultured Eubacteriales bacterium | reverse complement strand
CGATGTCGATGCCGAAGGTCTGGCTCTCCTCGACGGTGATGACGCCGTCCTTGCCGACCTTCTCCATGGCCTCGGCGATCTTGTCGCCGATGGCGTCGTCAGCTGCCGAGATGGAGCCAACGTGTGCGATCTCGTCGCGGTCCTCGATCTCCTTGGCGTGCCCGCGGATCTCCTCGACGACCGCCTCGACGGCCTTCTCGATGCCGCGCTTGATGGCCAACGGGTTCGCACCCGCCGCGACGTTGCGCAGGCCCTCGCGAACGATGACCTGAGCGAGGAGCGTGGCGGTGGTGGTGCCGTCACCGGCGACGTCGTTCGTCTTGGTGGCGACCTCCTTCACCAGCTGCGCGCCCATGTTCTCCAGCGGGTCCTCGACTTCGATCTCCTTGGCGATGGTCACGCCGTCGTTGGTGATCGTCGGGGCGCCGAACTTCTTCTCCAGGACCACATAGCGGCCGCGGGGGCCGAGCGTGACCTTGACTGCGTCAGCGAGCTTGTTGACGCCGGCCTCGAGGGCCCGGCGTGCGTGCTCGTCGAAATGGATCTCCTTAGCCATGCTGTGAGATCTCCTTTCCTGTCGGACGAAAGACGGACGGTCGGCGGAGTGCTACTCCTCGACCACGGCGTAGATGTCGTCGGCGCGAAGGAGGAGGTGATCCTCGTCCTCGATCTTCACCTCGGTGCCGCCGTACTTGCTGTAGATGACCGTATCGCCAACCTTGACGTCGAGCGGGAGACGGCGCTCGCCGTCCTCATCCCACTTGCCTTCGCCCACCGCGATGACGGTGCCCTTCTGGGGCTTTTCCTTGGCGGTGTCGGGGATGACGAGGCCGAACTTCGTCTCTTCCTCGGCCTTCGCCGGCTTGACGATGACACGATCGCCCAGCGGCCTTAGATTCATGTGCTTCCCTCCTACGACTCGTTCACGGACCCAGGCTGCAACGCAGCGTTGCCACGTTCTTCAGGGATTCGTTGCGACCCTACCCAGCCGAGCAGGTACATACCCAACCCCGCCCAACCTGTCGTTCGCGGTGTCCCCCTGCTGGCAGTCTCACTACGCGACTGCTAGCACTGGGTGATGATAACCATCGGGTTCGGCGAAAGCAACCCATTTGAACAGGGATTTCCTGTGGAGAGTTGATAACGCGGCGCTTAGATTCAGGCGAACGCCGAGGGGGTGTCCAAGCGGAGCGCGGGGTCGGCCTCAGCGGCAAGATCAAGCAGGTCACCGCGCAGATACCGGAAGTGCGCGGCCGCGGCGATCATGGCCGCGTTGTCGGTGCACAGCGATACCGGTGGTACCGTCGTCGCAACGCCGCGGCCCCCCATCGCCTCGGTCAGCGCGTCGCGCAATGCGGTATTCGCTGCGACGCCACCAGCGATCACGAACCTGCGCACGCCGGTCTCTTCGACCGCGCGCACCGCCTTGACGACCTGCACGTCGATGACCGCCTGCTGGAACGAGGCGGCGAGGTCAGGGGCGTCGATCTCCCGACCTGCTTCACGCTCGTGCCTGATGTGGTTGATGACCGCCGTCTTCAGGCCGGAGAGCGAGAACCGGTAGTCGCCGGAGTGGAGCATCGCGCGGGGGAACTTGATGGCGGCGGGGTTGCCCTCCTCGGCGAGCTTCGAGATGACGGGCCCACCGGGGTAGCCCAGATCGAGCACCTTGGCGACCTTGTCGAAGGCTTCACCCGCGGCGTCGTCGAGGGTCTCCCCCATCGTCTCGTAGACGCCCCACTCGGGCATGTGCACCAGCGACGTGTGACCGCCGGACACGACGAGCGCGACGAGGGGCGGGCGCACGGCGGGGTCCGAGAGCACCGCGGCGAAGATGTGGCCCTCGAGGTGGTTCACGCCAACGAGCGGAAGTCCTGTCGCGAAGGCGAGGCCCTTCGCGTAGGCGAGTCCGACCACCAGTGCGCCCACGAGCCCGGGGCCGTAGGTGACTGCAAGCGCGTCGATCTCGGCGAGGCTCACGCCGGCCTGCGAGAGCGCCTCATCGACGACCCCCACGATCGCCTCTGTGTGCTTGCGGCTGGCGATCTCGGGGACCACACCGCCGAAGCGGGCGTGGAAGTCGACTTGGCTTGCAACGATGCTCGAGAGCAGCTCTCGACCGCCCCGCATCACAGCGGCTGCCGTCTCGTCGCACGACGTCTCGATGGCGAGGATCACTTCGCTTCCCGGCGTGTGCAGGCGGATCGGCTTGCGCTCGGCCTGCGCCCGCACGACGAGGTCGCCCCACATGATGACCGCGTCCTCGGAGGAATCGGCGTAGTACCCAGGACGCACGCCCACCGTGTGGAGCCCCTCGGACTGGTAGAGGGCGATCGCGCCGAGGTTGCTCTCGCGTACCTCGAGGGTCGCCCTCAGCGCGCCCATCTCGGTGGCCCGGTCGAGCAGAGTGCGCAGCAACGACCTGCCGATGCCGTGGCCGCGGGCGTCGTCGCGCACGGCGAGGTTCATCACATGCGCCTCGTCGTCGATGACCATGACGCCGCCGTAGCCGAGCAGCTCGCCGTCGTCATCCGCGACGAGCCATGCCCGGTTCGGGGCTGCAAGTTCGTCCTTGAACACGCCGCGGGTCCACGGCGAAGGAAAGGTCGCGGCCTCGATCCCGGTCACGTTGGCGAGATCGGCCGGCGTCATCTCCCGCAGATGCAGCGTCACGAGCCGTCCCCTTCTCCGCCGTCTGTGCCGCGCGCGTCCCCGGTGGGGCGCGGACCGCGAACTCCCGTGGGAGGCGTGGCCAAGCCTGCAACGACCTCGGGAGCCCCGCCGATACGGTCGCGCTCGGCCTCCTCGGCATCCGAGAAACGCGTGTACACGGGTAGCAGGGCGCCGGGGTCACCCGAGCCGGCCTTTCCGCCCGCGCACGCTGCCTCGTAGGCCGCGAGCAGACCGACACCGCTCGGCGACCAGAGTCCCTCGGGCGCGATGGTCGCGAGCGTGCCGAGGCCGGCAGCGAAGGCATCGCCGTACTTGCGCAGGCCGTTGCCGGCAAGGACGAGCGGCCGATCCGCAGCTGCCCACAGGGCGATCGCGGCGTCGGGCCTGGCGACCGCGTCGGCGTCGATTCGCTCAGCACGCCCCGCCAGGACTCGGAACCGCGCAGGGTACACCTCGCCGCGCATCGCATCGCCCACGACCCCCACGAGCAGCTCCTCGTCACCCCGCTGGGCGATCTGGTCGCGCGCGAGCCGCCATGCGATGGCGTCGAGCGTGCCGACTCCGTAGAGCGGCACGCCGAGCCCCTGGGCCAGCCCCTTGGCGGTTGCGACGCCGATTCGGACTCCGGTGAACGATCCCGGCCCTGTGCCGACGACGACCTCGTCGAGATCGGTGGGAGCAAGAACGAGCGCACTCAGCAGGTCTTCGACGCACGGCAACAGGCGGGACATCGCCGCCCGAGGCGCCTCGCTGTCGCACGACGCGAGAACCTCGAGGCCCGCGACGCCGAGCCGTCCGACGGCCACCGCAGTGACCTCGGTCGCCGTATCGACCGCGAGCACGAGCCGGCTCACGATGAGCCCTCCACGCTCACGCCTCGGACCGTGCGAGCGCTGAGCCCCCAGGCGCACGCGAGCGCGTCGCCTCGGTCACCCCGAGCTGCGACACGGAGGACCCTCGCTTCGTCCCCCTCGATCTCGAGACGCACCTCGACCACGTCTGCGGGCCGCGCGTCCGCAAAGCGGTCGCCCCACTCCACCACCGCGATGCCTCCGCCCTCGAGCGCGTCGAAGTACCCGATGTCTTCGAGCTGGTCTGCGCGATCGAGCCGGTAGAGGTCGACGTGGTACAGCGGCATCCGCCCCTCATGGACGAGCACGAGATTGAACGTAGGGCTGGTGATCTCCTCGGTCACGCCGAGACCGCGCGCGATGCCCTTGGTGAGATGCGTCTTGCCGGCGCCGAGGTCGCCCGAGAGCAGCACGACGTCCCCGGGCAGCGCCAGCCCGCCGAGCTCTTCTCCGAGCTGCTCGGTCGCCCGCTCGGAGTCGGTGTGCGCAACGAAGCTCAACGATTCTCCCGTCGCAGCCATGTCAGAACAGCGTTCCCTGCTGCGCGGCCGATGAATCGGCGGGTGGCACATCTGCCCGACTCACATCGCTTTCGTTCGCGCTGGCTGCCTCGGCTGCATCAGGCGTCCGGAAGTCACGTGATTCGTCCGGGTTCGCCTCGCCGTCCTCGTTGTCGAGCGACTCCAGGAGCGTGCCCAGCTTGTGGAAGTCCTCGCGCAGCGCGTCTTGCTTCGTGCGGTCGTAGAGCGCGGCGGCGGGATGGAAACTCGGGAGCACCACGAACCGCCCAGCCTGCTGAGGCGAACCGTGGAGGCGAGTGATCCCCGTGCCGGTCTTCAGGACGAACTTGGTCGCGAAGTTGCCGAGCGTCACGAGCACGGAAGGCGAGATGAGCCGGATCTGCTCTCGCAAGAACGCCGTACACGTCTCTATCTCCTCGGGCAGCGGGTCGCGGTTGCCGGGAGGACGGCACTTCAGCACGTTGGCGATGTAGACCTCATCGCGTCGAAGCCCCGCCTCGCCAAGCAGCTCGTCGAGGAACTTGCCGGCAGCACCGACGAAGGGCTCGCCCTGAAGGTCCTCGTTGCGGCCGGGAGCTTCCCCGATGAACATGACTCGGGCGTGCGGGTCGCCGACGCCGAACACGAGGGTGCTGCGGGTGTCGCCGAGCGTGCACCGGTGACAGTCACCGATGAGCTCTCTGAGCCCTTCGAGCGACGACGTCCCCACGCCCATGTGCTGCCCCTCGGCGTCTAGATCCACATCGTGACTTCGGACAGCGGGCGGCGAGCCGGTCGTCCGGAGAACTCGGCGGAGTAGCCGATCGGAAGCACCGCGACGGGAGTGATGGGCGCTGCCTGCCCGATCGCATCGCGGACGGCGTCGTCGTCAAACGCGCCGATCCAGCACGACGCGAGCCCGCGATCAACCGCCGTCAGCAGCATGTGCTCTACAGCCGCGGCAGTGTCTTGGATGGCGTAGAGCCGCTCGCCGCGGTCGCCATAGCGGGCGGCGCAGGGGCGCGGATCGACGGAGACGACGATGACCACGGGGGCGGCGGTCGCCCACCGTTGACGCAGCGCCTTCGCAAGGCGCTCGCGCGCGTCGAGGGTGCGCACGACCGTGAACCGCCACGGCTGGATGTTGCCCGCCGTTGGGGCGGTGATGGCCGAGTCCAGAATCGCCCGGATATCCGGTTCCGGGACCTCCATGTCGGCCTTGAAGTGCCGGACGCTCCGGCGCTTTGCGATGACTTCCGAGAACTCCACGAACGCCCCTTTTCGGTCGCGATTCGATGCGTGTCGATTCTATCCGAACCCGGTGGTTCCCTGTTCCCCCGGCACGGGGGCGACTGACCCGGATCGAGCAGCCGCGCGAGTGCGGCGAGGGGCAGGATGCGACATCCAGCCGTCGAACAGTCATGGGGAAGGGGGTGCGCGACACATGTATCAGAACAAGCCCGAAGTCACCGACGAGGAACTCGGCATCCGCGCGTTCAAGGTCAAGAGGGCCAAGTCGGTCGAGCGCGCTATCGAGCGGCTCCGCCACGGGCTGGGTCCCGCGTGGAAGGACCTCACCGAGGAGGAGATCGAAGAGCTCGAGTGGGTCTTTGGCGAGGTGTGGTCGTACATCGCACGCGCGCAGTGGGAAGACCTGCACTTCGGCCGCATGACCATGAGCGACGTGGTCCGCATCCTCACGCTCAGCAGTCAGCTCAGGCGCCACGCGCGCAACCAGGTCGAGATCCTGCGCGAGGTTGCAGCGATCCTCGGCGCTGATGCCGCGCCGGCGGCGGAGTAGCTAGGGCACGCGCCGCGTCTCCGGTCGTACGAACTGCCGCACAGAACACGGCGGCCCCGGTCTCCCGGGGCCGTCCGCATCTTGATGTCCTGAATCCGGCCTCTAGCGCGCGGCGCGCTCGGCCTGCTGAGCGTGCTTCTTCTTCTCGATCTTCTTCTTGACCTTCTTCAGCCTGAAGAGATCCTCGCGGGCGCGCTCGTCAAGCGTCTGGCTGATGTAGCTGACCTGCTCGCGGAGCTGCGGAACCGTGATCTGTTCGAGTGCGTTCACTCGGCGGTTCGTCTTGTTGATCTCCTCACCGAGTCGCTTCAGCCGCGTCTCGATGTCGGCGTACTCGATGATGACGTCGAGGATCCGCTCGAACTTGTCGGCGGTCTCGTCCACCCGCGATGAGACGCCCGTCACCGCGTATCCGCGAGTGAACGACGTACGGATCGGGCTCTCGCCCTTGGTCACGACCGGCACCGACACGCCCATGATCTTGGTACCGGACATGTCCACGACGATCTCACCGGTGCACGCCAGTCCGGCCGAGCGAAGCGCGACCGACCCGTCTACCGCCTTGGCGACGACCAGCGAGTACTGGCCCTCGGACACCGTGCGCTGCAGCGAGTCGGACAGGCGCAGCGTCTCGTCCATGACGCCCATGAACTCGATGAGCAGCGCGTCACGCTTCTGCTTCAGCAGATCCATGCCCTGCTGGGCAAGCTGGATCTGAGCCCGCCGTTCGAGCAGTTCCGCTCTAGTTGGGCGTACTTCCTCCATCTAGCCTCGCCTCACAGACCGGTCCACGAGGAATCGTTCGAGTCGACAGGCGTTTCCGCCGACTCCTCAATCTTGTCGATGATGCCCTTGGCGGCCTCTGCAGCGCGCCCGGGACCCTCCTCGTCGCCCTCGATCTCGGCGACTCCTGCGGCGAACTCGGCGTCCCGCTCGGCTGCGGACTGTTCCTCAGCCGCGGGCTCGGGCTCGGGCTCCGGTTCGGGTTCGGGTTCGGGTGCCGGCTCGGCGACTTCGGCGGTGAAGGCCTCCTCGCCGCGGTGGTCCGGGTGGTACTTCGGAATGAAGTCACGGACACGCTTGAGCTCGCCGAGGGGCAGGCCGGCCATCATGTCCCAGCCGATGTCGAGCGTCTCCTCGATGGAGCGGCCCTCGTCGCCCTGGCCTACGAACCGGTTCTCGAACTCGTCGGCGAACCGCAGGTAGGAGCGGTCGACCTCAGAGAGCGCTTCCTCGCCGACGATGGCGACCAGCTTGCGCAGGTCGCGGCCCTGGGCGTAGGCGGCGTACAGCTGGTTGGCGACGGCGCGGTGGTCGTCGCGGGTCTTGCCCTCGCCGATACCGAGGTTCATCAGACGAGAGAGGCATGGCAGGGCATCGATCGGTGGGAACACCGCACGACGATGTAGCTGGCGCGAGAGCACGATCTGACCTTCGGTGATGTAGCCGGTGAGGTCGGGGATCGGGTGGGTGATGTCGTCGTCGGGCATCGACAGGATCGGCAGCTGGGTCACCGAGCCGGGGCGACCCTTGATGCGACCCGCGCGCTCGTAGATGGTCGAGAGGTCGGTGTACATGTAGCCGGGGAAACCCCGGCGTCCCGGCACCTCTTCGCGCGCGGTGGAAACCTCGCGGAGCGCCTCGCAGTAGTTCGTCATGTCCGAGAGGACGACCAGCACCTGCATGTCCTTCTCGAACGCGAGATACTCGGCCACGGTCAGCGCGCACCGCGGCGTCAGCAGACGCTCGACGGTGGGGTCGTCGGCGAGGTTCAGGAAGAAGACGACTCGCTCAAGGGCGCCAGTCTCTTCGAACTGGGTCATGAAGTAGCTCGCCTCGCGGTGGGTGATGCCCATCGCGCCGAACACGACCGCGAACTCCTCACCCGACTTGACGCGGGCCTGGCGGATGATCTGCGCCGCGAGCTCGTTGGCGGGAAGGCCCGAGCCCGAGAAGATCGGGAGCTTCTGCCCTCGGACGAGCGTGTTCAGGCCGTCGATAGCCGACATACCGGTTTCGATGAAGTCGGCCGGCTGCTCGCGGGTGTACGGGTTGATCGGGGCGCCGGTGATGTCGAGGCGCTTCTCGGGGATGACCGGGGCGCCGCCGTCGATGGGGCGGCCGGTGCCGTTCAGGATGCGGCCGAGCAGCTCTGGCGAGACGTCGATCTTCGCGACCTCGTCGAGGAAGCGGACCTCGGTCTTCGCTACGTCGATGCCTCGCGTGCCCTCGAAGACCTGGATGACGGCGACGTCATCGGCGACTTCGAGGACCTGACCCGACCGGAGCGAGTCGTCGGGCAGCCGAAGCGTGACGATCTCGTTGTACGCGACACCGTGAACGTCGTTGACGAACACCAGCGGGCCGGTGACGTAGGAGATGGTCCGGTAGTCGGTGGAGAGCAGCGAGTGGCTCGGCGCGACCGCCACAGCGGTTGAGTCCTTCGCCATCAGTACACCTCGATTCCAGCGATTTGTTCGGTTATCTCCTGACACATCACGGGCATACGCTCGAGCGCCTCCGCGTGAGGCGTGGTCTTGAGCACCGCGATCTCATCGCGAATGGGGAGGTCGAGGATCTCGCGAAGCGCCACGCCCCGGTTGAGTGCGGCGGTCGAGGCGTCCGAGAGCGTCTGGATGGTACGGAGCAGCCAGTAGGCCTTCTCCGGTGGGCAGTACGCATCGACTGCGTCGAACGCGAACTGCTGCAGGAAGTCCTCGCGCAGCATGCGAGCGATCTCGAGGATGAGCTTCTCGGATTCCGGCAGTGCATCCGGACCGACCAGCTGCACGATCTCCTGGAGCTCGGTCTCCTTCTGGAGCACCGCCATTGCCTTGTCGCGGTAGTCCATCCAGTCTTCCGCGACGTTCTTCTCGTACCACCCGCGAACCTGGCCGAGGAACAGCGTGTAGCTCTTCGTCCAGCTGATCGCGGGAAAGTGACGGCGGTGAGCCAGCGAGGTGTCCAGCGCCCAGAAGGCGCCGGTGACTCGCAGGGAGTTCTGGGTCATCGGCTCGGACATGTCGCCGCCGGCCGGCGAGACAGCGCCCACCATGGTGACCGACCCGACCCGGTCGTCGTCCTGCGCGCCGAGCGGCTTGACTCGACCGGAGCGCTCGTAGAATGCCGCGAGGCGCGTGGCGAGATAGGCAGGGTAGCCTTCCTCACCGGGCATCTCCTCGAGACGACCGGAGACCTCGCGGAGCGCCTCGCCCCAGCGGGACGTCGAGTCGGACATCATCGCCACGTTGTAGCCCATGTCGCGGTAGAACTCGGCCAGCGTGGCGCCGACGTAGATGGACGCCTCGCGCGCGGCCACCGGCATGTTCGAGGTGTTGGCCACAAGGACGGTCCGGTCCATGAGCGGCGCGTCGTTGCGCGGGTCCTCGAGGTGCGGGAACTCGGTGAGCACCTCGGTCATCTCATTGCCGCGCTCGCCGCATCCGACGTAGACGATGATGTCGACGTCTGCCCACTTGGCCAGTGACTGCTGGGTGACCGTCTTACCCGTGCCGAACCCGCCCGGGATGATGGCGTTGCCGCCGAGCGCGATCGGGAAGAACGTGTCCAGGATGCGCATGCCGGTGGTGAACGGCGTGGTCGGGTCGAGCTTGTTGATGTAGGGGCGGCCTTCACGGACCGGCCACTTCTGGGCCATCCCGATCTCGGTGCCGTCCTCGAGCGTCGCTACGATGTCGTCGACGACATACTCGCCCGCCGAGACGATGCTCGCGATCCGACCCGGCTTGGTGCGCGGCGGGACCATGACCTTGTGAATGATCGTCTTGCCCTCGGGAACGGTGCCAAGCACAGTCCCAGGGCCGACCTCGTCGCCCGCGTTCGCGACGGGAGTGAACGACCACTTCTTCTCGCGGTCGAGCGCCGAGGCGACCGTGCCGCGCTCGATGAAGTCGCCGCTCTGCTCGGCGATGACCGGCAGCGGGCGCTGGACGCCGTCGTAGATCGACGTCAACAGCCCCGGGCCCAGCTCGACCAGCAGGGGGCCTTCGGTGGACTCGACGGTCTCTCCGACCTTCAAGCCCGAGGTGTCCTCATAGACCTGGATGGTCGCTGTGTCACCCTCGAGCCGGATGACCTCGCCCATGAGGCCTTCAGTACCGACGCGCACGATGTCGTACATACGCGCGCCGGTCATGCCTTGGGCGACGGCGACAGGTCCCGTGATCTTCTCGATGGTTCCGGCGATCATGTACTCACCCTCGTCTCAGCGTGATGTCGAACCCGATAGCGCGCCGGATGAGGCGCGAGAGGTAGGCGCGATGGTCCTCGCCGACCTGGAGCTTCTCCCGAACCGGCATCGACACGACGATCGGCCGGTAGATGGAGTCGATCTTCCTCTGTAGCCGCTCGTCGACCGCGGACATGAGGCGCTCGTTGACCGCGATGATCCCGCTCTCGTCGTCATCGACGAGCGACGCGAGGGTGCGTCGCGCCATCTCGGGACCGTCGACTTCTTGCACGTCGCAGCCGGCCAGGCGGAAGCCGTCGGCTGTCTCGGCGTCGGTGATGACGATGACCTTATACAAGGATCAGATCCTCCCTCACCCGTTCAGCCGGCATGCCGACCGCCTTGCCGCGGATGATGATCCGCAGGTTGGTGATCTCATTCAGCTTGGCGTAGAGGTACGAGATCGCGACGCCGATGCCCTGGGGATCCCGGATCCCGCTCAGCAGGGCCTGGCGCGTGAGCATCATCTCCAGCGCCCGCTCGAACGCGGAGATGGAGCCGAGCTCCAGGTAGCGCAGTGCGGCGGTGTCGAGTGCCTCGGCGTACGGGGTCTTCTTGAGGCGGTCGAGGACCTCGTCCACGTCTGACAGCTGGGCGAGTTCCATGAAAAGGTTCTCGCCGATGTAGCGTCCACCCTGCAAGAAGTAGCGCTGGGCGCGTACCGCGGTCGCGTCCGCCCTCAGAAGCCTGAACACCATGACCAAGTTCAGCACGTCGATCTGCGTAGAGAGGATTCGCTTCGCGACCTGGTAGTTGGTGCTTCGCCGATCCAGCTGCTGCGCCGCGTAACTTCCCCAGTAGCGGTCAAGCGCGAGTTCCAGATCGGACAGGTCGCCGGTCGTCGCGTACTCGCTATACCCCTGGCGCAGCGGGTTCGCGAACGCGATGCCCCACGTCGCCATCGTGGAGATGACGGCGTGCACGTCGTTGATGCGCGCAAGCGCCTCCAGCTCGGCCTCGGAAATGAACCCCAGGGGCAGGAGGCTCTCTTTGACCTGCTCGATCGCGACGCTGTTCTGCGCGCCTCGGAGCACGGTCTTGATGTTCTGAACATCCCACCGGCCGAGAAGCACGGTCAGAATGTCGCGGGCCTCGGGGTCGAGGAAGTTGAACACCTTCTCGAACGTTCGGACGATGTTGTCCTTGAGCGCTTCGTCCACCACAGCGGCGGTGCGCCCGTGGATCGCTTCGCCCTCGATGTCGGGCCCATAGCCCGTGGCTTGGAGCACTTGGAGTGCGTGAGGGACGTCGGGCGCCTCGATGAGTTCGTCGAGGAACGACGCCTTCAGCAGGTTGGCCTTCATGCCGCGCAGACGGGCATTCGCGTACCCGACGTCGGTCTCGGCCCTCGGCATGTTCCTCGCGAGAACGGACCCTCTCATGCGAGCAGCACCCTCGCCACATCCGCCTGGATGTACGGGCGAGCCCTGTCGAGCCGGTCCTCGAAGGTGTTGCGGCGCACGATGTGGCCGCCTGCCGATTCCACGACCAGACCGCCAGTGGTCTCGAGGTCGCCGCGAACTTCGGCAATGGCGCCGAGCTGCGACGCGGTCTGCCGCGCCAGGTCGACATCGGCCGGGGCGACCCGGATCACGACGGGACCTTCGACGCCATCGAGCGCCTCGCGAGCGAGCGATGCGAACAGCTGAGGATAGTCCGAGCGCTGGCGAAGCGTTGGGAGCTGCTGGCGTGCCGATTCGAACACGCCGTCGAGCCCCTCACCTCGCACGCCGGACACCTGCATGCGGCCCTTGAGGCGCGCGGCGTTCACGCGCTTCATGGCCTCGGTGCGCGCGGTTCGCTCGATGGACGAGACGTGATGCTCATGGATCGAGTTCGCCTTTTCTCGGGCGTCCTCGACGATTTGAGCAGCGTGCGCACGAGCCTCTTCGGTGCATGCCTCGCAGTCCGCCTGGCCCTGCTCCTCGAGTGCCCGGAGGATATCTTCTATGGCCACCGGTACCTCCCGGACGCAGTCTTAGTTGCTACGAGTTGACGATAAGGATGGCCATAACGAAGCCGAGCAGAACGATGATCTCAGGGAGAGCCGTGAGCGTGAGGACGAATACGCGCTCCTCGGGGCGCTCGGCCAGGGTGCCCTGACCTGCCGAACCGATCTTGGACTGGGCCCAACCGGCTGCCAGTGCCGCGAGGCCGATCGCGAGTGCGGCGCCCATGGGCTTGCCCCACGCGCCGATACCCGTCGGCTCGGCTGCGGCAGCAGCCTCTTCTGCCAGCGCGATCGCTGGCACCAGGATGGCTGCGACGAACGCGGAGCCAAATACGAACTTGCTCAACCTCTTACTCATGTACTACTCCCCTCCGGTCTTGTGGAACGGTGCATACGGCTTACTTCCGCTCTCGTAGAACTTCCCGAAGAACTCTAGGAAGTTGAGACGGATCGCATGGATGTTCGGGCTGAACGCGGCAATGATGATGTTCAGCGCTTGAAGTGGTATCGCGATGAGGATGCCGAGGATCGGCGATCCGAGCGCCTCGCCCATGCCGTTGGCGGCGTCGGCGAAGATCGCACCGGCGAGACCGACGGCCATGATACGAGCGTACGACATGATGTGGGCGACGCTACCGACGGTCTCGAGTGCGCCGACGATACCCCCGCCCCTGATCGCGTAGATGATTCCGACGAACAGGACGATCCCGCCGACGGCCTGCAGCGCGTAGCGCCCGACGTCGCCGGCGATCGAGAGCATCGAGGCCAGCACCAGGATGATGATGCCGACGAGGAAGGCGAGCAGGCCGCCCTTCTCCCAAACGTGCTTGCGATGGCCGGTGCGCGCGCCGTTGATCATGCCGATGACCAGACCCAGCGCCACCTGGATGAAGCCGACCGCGATCGCGATGACCAGGAAGGTCGTCGTCGAGCTGATTCGGCTGAACGGCCACAGGATCGATCCCGCAGCGTTGTACAGCGGCGGGATGAGCGGGTTGTTCTCCAGTGTAGGAACTGGCGGGTTGCCGATCGGCTCGATCAGCGGGAACAGCGGGATGTACTTGCTGAACAGGTTGCCGAAGCACTCCGCATACACGAAGCCGAAAGCGAGGGCCATCGTACACGCCGGGCCCAGCACGCCCGTCGCGATCTGGATCCCGTCGCTCTCCTTGAACTTCATGCGCAGCCAGACGACCGTGGCGAGCATGATCGCGCCGTAGCCGATGTCCCCGACGATCATGCCGAAGAACAGCGGGTAGAAGATCGCGAGCAGGAAGGTCGGGTCCATCGTCCCGTAGCTCGGGTTGCCCATGATGCCGAGCAGCGACTGGTACGGAGCGACAACCTTCGCGTTCTTGAGGGCGACCGGGGCATCGCCGAAGTCCTTCTCGCTGATCTCGCAGCGGGTGACGATGACCTCGCTGCCGAAGCGCTCCTGGATGCGGCCTTCGACCGTCTTACAGTCCTCGGTCGGGACCCAGCCCACGATCATGAACGCGTACTCGGTGCGCCCGAACTTGGGAATCGCCGACAGCTCGTCGAGCTTGTCTACGAGGACATCGGCCGCGGCGGTGAGCTTCAGGTACCACTTGGCCGACAGTTCGTCGAGCTCCGTGCGGATGCGCGCGAGCTCGCCGGGGAGCTCCTCGCGGCGCTGCTTGATCTCGTGGTACGCCGCATCGAGGGGCATGTCCTTGAAGTCATCAGGGAGGCGGATCTGGTTGACGTTCTCCATCGCGAGGAACTTGTGGACGGCGTCACCATAGGCCTTCGAGTACACGACGATGGCGGCCGTCGTGTTCTCGTCGATATCCGCCGAGATGATCTCGCACTGGTTGTTGGTGAGCTTGTTGAGCTCCTTGTTGAGCTCCTCGAGGCCGGCCTTGTAGCGGCGCTCCACCAGCAGCGCGACGGTCTCGAACGCCCCCGTGACCACGAGCTGCCGCGCGAGCGGCTGGATCTTGCCGAGGATCGGCTCGTACCGAGCGAGCAGCGCGATCTCTGACTCGGCTTGGGTGTGCAAGGCGGCAAGACCGGCGGTCCGGTCCTCGACGTCGTCGATCGTCTTGCTGATCTCGGCGTTCAGACCGTCAGCGTCGAGTGCCCAAAGCCGCAAGTACTCCGCCTTGCGGGCGGCGGCGTCGAGTCCACCGGCGGGCGCGTGCAGCGCCTTGAGGATCGCTCGGACGCGCAGCAGCATCTCGTCGAACTTGTCGTACGACTGCACATCGTCGCCGGCGATCTCCATCTGATCGAGCGGGAGCTCACCGGTGGCAATGCGCTTGGAGAGATCCTCGATATGGACGGTCCCCTGCTCGTGCAGGGTCTCGACCACATCCAAGAACTCGTTCTTCGGGCCGATGATCTCGACCTTCGTCATTGGGACGAGCACGCTGACCAACCTCCCCTACGGTCGTTCGCGCCTGGCCTGTCCCGGGTCAGACTCGAGCTACGGCGCCGAGCACCAGCTCGACGGCGCGATCGCGCTGACTCGCGATCCTCGCCTCGAGCCCTGAGACCTCGGCTTGTGCCTCTGCGGTCACGCGCTCGGCTTCGGCGCTTGCTTCAGCCTCGATCTGAGCGCGACGGCCTTGCCCACCCTCACTGCCCTCGTTCTCGGCGGTGGAGATGATCTCCGCGGCCTTCTTGCGAGCGTCGGAGACGATCTCGTCGGACTCACGCTTCGCACGAAGGACCCGCCCGGAGATCTCGATCTCCTTCTCGCGGATGAGGTGGAGCGGGGAGTTCTGATCCGTCTCGACGGTCTCCTGATGGAACTGGATTTCTTCGGCGACCTTGTCTTCCACGCTGGCTCCTCACGCACAGGAAAGAACGGCGCGTTGCAGGGGGCAGCACGAAGGACCGGATGACGCCCCCATGAGTCCATTCGTCGAAGGGGGTACCACTCCTGCCAACAGAAGTGGCATATCGCACAAGTTCGGTGAGGCCCAGCCATACGACTAGCGGTAGACGCGCTCCAGACGCTGGCCGAAGCCACACGCGAGCTCGTAGTTGATGGTGCCCGCGAGGTCCGCGAGCTCCTCCATCGTGATGGCGGAAGGTCCCTGCGTTCCGACGAGAACGGCCTCGTCACCGCGCTCGAACGACACGCCGCGCGGAACCTCGACCATGAACTGGTCCATGCACACACGCCCGACCTGCTGAGCACGCACGCCGCCAAGCAGCACCGACATGGCGTTGCTCAGTACGCGGTGGACGCCGTCGGCGTAGCCGAGCGGGAGCGTCACGATGGTCGACGGCGCCGCTGCCTGCCACGTGAGCCCGTAGCTCACGCCCTCACCGATGCCGATCCGCTTCACCAGCGTGGCCCGGGCCTTCACCGACATCGCGGGCCGAAGGTCGACGCGGCCCACAGCGGCCGAAGACGGCTCAAGGCCGTAGATGGCGATGCCGCAACGGACCATGTCGAAGTGCGACTGCGGATAGAGGACGGTGGCGGGGCTGTTTGCGGCGTGGACGATCCCGGGGTTGACCCCCTCAGTGCGCATGTCTTCGAGCGCTGCCGTGAACCGCTCCAGCTGCCGCTCCACGTCCCAGTCCCCGGGAACGTCCGCAGTCGCGAAATGGGTGAAGGTGCCCTCGAGCCGAAGCCCGGGGAAGTCCTTGAGCCCATATGCGAACTCGGCGGCGTCCTCGGCCCGAACGCCGATGCGGTTCATCCCGGTGTCGACCTTGAGGTGGTAGGCACCCTCGTGGGTGCGCGCCATTGCGGCCTTCGCGTACGCGACCGCGAACTCGCGGGTCGTGACGGTGGGGACGATGTCGCGTTCGAGCAGGATCTCGGCGGTCTCGACGGGAGGCTCGGACAGCAGCATCAGCGGCTCGATGAAGCCCGCGTCGCGGAGTACGAGCGCCTCGTCGACGGTGGCGACTCCCAGATCGGTCGCGCCGGCGACAAGGGCCGCACGGGCAGCCGGAACGGCGCCGTGCCCGTAGCCGTCGGCCTTCACGACCGCCATGAAGCGGGTGCCCGGCGACGTGAGCGCCTTCAGGGCACGGACGTTGTGCGCGATCGCCGAGAGATCGACCTCGGCCCACGCCCAGCGTCGCTCCGAAGCGGTCAAGGAGCTACTCCTCGACGAGAGAGCGGACGACATCGCCCTTGGTCACGATGCCCACGAGCTCGTCACCGTCCATCACGGGAATCCGGCTCACGTCACGCTCGACAAGCAGCGTTGCCACATCCTCGATCGACGTGTCGGCCTGGACGGTGATGGGATCGGCGGTCATCACGTCGCCGACGGTCGCCGCGACTGCCTTCTTCAGCTCGTTCTCGAACCGCGCTTGCGCGGGCGGATACATGATGAACCCGTCGAGCAGCTGGATGTACGTGGGGAACTCCAGCTTCACGTCCTGGTGGATGAGGTCGCCCTCGGTAACCAGGCCCACGAGGACGTCACCGTCGAGCACCGGCAGTGCACCGATCTTGTTGTCGACCATGAGCTGCGCGGCTTCGGTGACCCCCGTCTCCGTCGTGACCGTGACCGGGTCGGCCGTCATGATGTCGGATACGGTCCTGTCAGCCATATCGTACCTTTCGTCATTCGCACTCGTTCACGCCAGGTCACAGGCTACCAGCAGCCGAGAAGCTCTGCGGCGGCCACAGGCAGGAAGCCTGGGATATCCTCCGCGGTCACGCTCAACGGAGTGAGGGCTGCCGCGGCGGCCTCGCCGGCGCGTCCGTGCCAGTATGCGCCAAGCGCCGCAGCCTCGAGAGGCTCGAGCCCGGTGGCGAGTAGTGCGCCGATGACCCCCGAAAGCACGTCGCCGGTGCCGGCGGTCGCGAGTGCCGGCGTGCCCGACGAGACGATCACCTCACGTCTTCCCGTCGACACGACCGTACCTGCTCCCTTGAGGACGACAGCAGTGGTCGGCGTCGCCAAGCGATCGGCGGCGTCGACGCGGTCTGCCTGCACCGCCGAGGTCGAAATGCCGAGAAGGCGGCCCATCTCCCCGGGGTGTGGGGTCAGGACCGTGGGCGAGCGCCGGGAGGCGACAAGGTCGACGGCATCGACCAGCGCGTTGAGGGCATCCGCGTCGACGACGAGCGGTTTGTCGAGCTGGGCGACGAGCCCTCGGGCGACCATCACCGCACCGTCAGCGAGCGTGAGCCCGGGACCGAGCACCACGGCATCGTAGTCGTGGGCGAGGGCGAGGATGCGCTCCAGCGCCCGCGACGAGAAGGAACGGTGGGACG
>CAYHCN010000007.1:0-17289 GCA_964354945.1 uncultured Eubacteriales bacterium | reverse complement strand
GTCTTGACCGCCCAGCAGACGCCCTCGGCGGTGTCACACTCGAGCACGTCACCGACGAGCGGAAGCCTGTTCTGGTCGATCATCCGGACCTTGCCGTCCTCCCACCATATGGTGCGAGGGATGTCTTCGAGCGCCATGGGAAGTCCTTTCGTGCGCGCTGTCGCTCAAGTCGCGAGTACCGCCAATTGAAGCACACAAGCGCCGTCGGCTTGGAGGGTGCCCCGTTCTCGTCGAGGGTAAGCCTTCAGGGCGTCGCCGAGGTCTCCGAGGAAGCTGACTCCTTGAGCGGCCACGGCTCGATCAGCGGCCTCGCCTCGGCTCCAACGGGCTTGCCCGCCCTTCGTAGCAGCCAGCGCTCCACACCCAGGCCGATTGCCAGCCCGACGTACTGAGCCGGATCGGGTGACCCCAGCTTGAGCGGCGCGAACGACTGCACCTGCACCAGCCCGAACGTCGCCGCGGGGATGACCTCCTTGGCGACCAGCAGGACCGCTCCCGGCGCCGCGACGAAGCGAACGACCGCCATCAGCATCGCGGCA
Organism: uncultured Eubacteriales bacterium; assembly: GCA_964354945.1. Taxonomy (GTDB): domain Bacteria; phylum Actinomycetota; class Coriobacteriia; order Anaerosomatales; family CAVXGS01; genus CAVXGS01. The sequence goes on along the minus strand of CAYHCN010000007.1, from coordinate 16,750 downwards.
GCGAATGTGAGCAGGAACAGCGTCCACACGAGGTCGATCAGCCTGCGCCACGGCCGGGCGCGTACCAGGAGCGCCCCCGCGACGCCGTAGACGACGAGCGCCAGTAGCCCCTGCGCGACCAGGAACCCCTCGCTGGTGATGCGCCCGATCCCGAGCAGCATCGGCAGAGCGAGAAGCGGCAGGATACCGAAGGCCGAGGCGATGAACGCCATGACGAACCAGCCGGCGGCATCGAAGTCGATGTGGGGTCGCATGCGCTGCCCTAGGTCGGGTCGTGCGGGTACACGTGCGGCATGGGCGGATCCGAGACTGCCGACCCGCTAGCAGGTCCCTTCCTGCCACGAGCACAGGTAGCCCTGCTGCTCGTCGGTCAGCGTATCCAGCGAGACGCCCATGCTTGCGAGCTTCAGGCGAGCGATGTCGGCGTCGATCTCGGCAGGCACCGGGTGGACGCCCGCCTCGAGATCGGCCGCATTCTGCGCCATGTACTCGGCGGAGAGCGCCTGGTTCGCGAAGGACATATCCATGACGCTCGCGGGATGACCCTCAGCGCACGCCAGGTTCACGAGCCGGCCATCGGCGAGCAGGTAGATCGTGCGGCCGTCCTCGAGAACGAACTCCTCGACAAGGGGACGGACCTCACGGACCGACACCGCACGCTCGCGCAGGTGCGGAATGTTGATCTCGACGTTGAAGTGGCCGGAATTCGCGATGATCGCGCCATCCTTCATCGCGTCGAACATCGGCGAGTCGATGACGTTGATGTCGCCGGTCACTGTGATCCAGATGTCGCACTGCTTGGCGGCTTCGACGGCCGGCATCACGCGGTAGCCGTCCATGACCGCCTCGAGCGCGCGGAGCGGATCGACCTCGCACACGATGACGTTCGCGCCGAGACCGTCGGCGCGCATCGCCACGCCACGACCGCACCAGCCGTAGCCGGACACGACGAGCGTGCGTCCCGCGATCAGGCGGTTGGTGGCACGGATAACGCCGTCGATCGTGGACTGGCCGGTGCCGTATCGGTTGTCGAAGAGATGCTTGGTATTGGCGTCGTTCACCGAGATGATCGGGTAGCGCAGCGCGCCGTCCTCGGCCATGGCCTTGAGCCGGATGACCCCCGTGGTCGTCTCCTCGGTCCCCCCGACGATGCCCTCGAGCACGTCGGTCCGCTCGGCGTGGATACGCCCGACGACATCGGCGCCGTCGTCCATCGTGATCTGCGGCTTGTGCTCGATGGCGGCATCGATATGGGAGTAGTAGGTCTCGGTGTCCTCGCCCTTGACGGCGTAGGTGCGAATCCCGTAGACGTCGACGAGGGCCGCGGCCACGTCGTCTTGAGTCGAAAGCGGGTTTGAGGCGCAGAGCACGATGTCCGCGCCGCCGGCCTTGAGCGTGCGCATCAGGTTCGCGGTCTCGGTGGTCACGTGGAGACACGCTGCAACGCGAAGGCCCTCGAGGGGCTTCTCGACCTCGAAGCGCTCTCGGATCATCCGCAGCACGGGCATGTCCTTGTCGGCCCACTCGATGCGCGCCCTACCGGCCTCGGCGAGTGACAGGTCCTTCACGTCGTAGTCCATGGACTCCTCCTCATCGATCGATCTCACGCGTGTGAGGTCGACCTACGGTTCTCCAACAGGGCGGCGATGACGACGCCGATGAACAGGCCAACGAGCGCTCCGCGAAGGACGTCAGAGAGCACGACGCCCTGCGACGACTGCTTCGACGCGTTCGACGCAGGGGTGACCATGATCCAGGAGCGATAGCCCTGCAACGTATAGCGCGAGACGTCGAGGTCGTCGAGAACGCCAGCGAGCTGCTCTTCGAGGTTCTGCGCCGAGATGATGTAGTTCGCTCGGACTTGGGGGTCCTTGACCTTGAGAGCGGCGACCCTCATCCCGGCGATCTCTCTCTCGAGAACCGCCGCGCGCGCCTCGAAACGCGTTCCGCGCGACACCTCCAGGCCGATCGGCGCGGCAAGCATCTCGAGCGCGTTCGCCCGCGTCTGCTCGGCGGCGGCGTCAGCCCATTTGACCGCGTCTTCGGCTTTCGGTGCGACAGCGGTGACGAGGACCCCGCGCTTGTCCTTGGGGTCCTGGGCGCCGGTGACGGTCACACCCGTCGGGTCCAAACCCGCCGAGGCCTCCACTGCGGCCTTCAGCTTGGCCGAGTTGGCGAAGGCCGTGACAGTGTCGAGCGTCGGCATGTTCGGAATGCTCGTATCGGCGACACGGATCTTCGCGACCGCGGTGTAGCCGACCTCGGGCGCTCTCGACACGCCCCACAAGGCGAACAGCCCCGCACCGACGAGCGCGCAGATCAGCACCACGGGCCAGCGCCGCACGATCGCGCCCCAGACCCGGGATACCTCACTTACTTCAGTCACCAACCGCTCCTTTCGATACCTTCGCCTCATCAGACTGGTTCGCGAGGCGATACGCGACCATGCCGAGGCCGAAGGTGAACCATAGTATCTTCGTTGATTCCAGGCTGTAGGTGAACGCCTGAGCCGCGAGCGCTGTCCCCGCGGCGAGCGCGCCGACCGCCAGACCGTGAACGCGCGGGTCGACGGCGCGGCGGACTGCCATCGCGGTCCGCGTGAAGTAGCGCCACAGCAGCCACAAGAACGCGGCGATGCCGAGGATCCCCATCTCCACGAGCAGTGTCAGGTACGCCGTGTGCGACTCGACGAGCCCCGCCTTCACGAATGCGTCGCGATACAGCGGAAAGACGAGGGGGTAGTTGCCCGGCCCGACGCCCATGGGGTAATCGCGGAATATCTGTACGGCCGCACGAGCCATGTAGATGCGGTACATCGCCGAGGCATTGTCCCCCACGCCGATGATCTTGGCCTGGATCCAGGCAGGGCCGAGGGCGACCACGGCCACAAGGACCAATGTCGCACCGACGGCGAGCGCGATTCCGGCCTTCCACTTCAGTGCGAGCTTGCTGGTCGCAATGACGATCAGAACGCCGGCGAGCCATCCGCCCACCGCGCCGCGGGAGAGCGTCGCGAACATCCCGACCGTGGCCGCGAGGCAGGCGCCGATCATCACGAAGCGACGGAGCCGGTCCTTCTCGCCGACGGCCCACGCCATCGACAGCAGCGACGCAGGCGCCAGAAACGCGCCGAGGATGTTGGGGTCCTTGAAGGTGACGCGAGCGCGAATACCGTCCTGCCAGACCGTGAAGTAGACGCCTCGAAGTGCGAAGATGTGCTGCCGCTCGAGGACCGCGAGGACGCCCAGAACCGCCGAGACAAGAACGAACACCAGCAACACGAGCCACGCTTCATCGATGTCCCGCACGACCCACACTGTGAGGAACAGCGCGATTCCGCTGGAGACGAGACTCGCGGCCGAGACGAGCGCGAGCTGCTGATCGCCGGCGGCGGGGATGGCGGTAAGGGCGAGCGCCAGGAACATGAGGACCGGCAGATCCATCGGAGTGCCGACCGGCTTCAGGGTTCCCCGCGCGAACGAGACGATCACTGCGACGAGAGTCAGCAGAACGACGAGTTGGTAGATCGTGATGGTCACTCCGGACACCCTCGCGACCCGGCCCGCTACGTCGAGCGCGGCGGCCGGGATCATCACCACAAGTCCGAGCACCGGGCGCTGGACCGTCCGTACCACGAAGATCGCTGCGACGACGGCGGCCAGCACGGAGAATGCGAGCTGCAGATCCCACAGCGCGACGAGCACCAGAAGGCCCGCGGCGATGAGGGTGGGGATGAGAGCCGACGTGGGCTCTCCGCTGTGCGGAAGCGTCACGTTCGGAGAGTCAGCTGACACCTGGTTCATAGCCGCCGCACTATAGCAGAGAGCAGCGTCGCGAGGTTTCCGGCGGCACGGCGGCCCGCCTCGAGCACTTCCTCGTGCGACAGTTCGCTGCCGCCCGCCACATTCGTCACGAGCGAGATGCCGAGCACTCGCATCCCCAGCGCGCGGGCCACGATCACCTCGGGCACCGTCGACATGCCCACGATGTCGGCGCCGACCCTCTGGAGGTAGCGCACCTCGGCAGGAGTCTCGTAGCTGGGACCGAGGAGCCCTGCGTAGACACCCTCGTCGAGCGCAATGCCGAGCTCGGCCGCGCAAACACGCGCCATGGCCGCCAGCTCGGAGTCGTAGGCCTCCCCCATCGGCACGAACGGGTTGCCGCCCTCCGGCCCGGGCCAACCCACGAGCGGGTTTCGCCCCATGAGATTGATGTGGTCGTCGATGAGCACGAGGGAGCCGGCCTCGATATCGGGGTTGACCGAGCCCGCCGCATTTGTGACCACGAAGGTGGTCGCGCCGAGGGCTGCGGCGAGCCGCGCGGGATAGGACGCCTCGTACGCCGAGACCCCCTGGTAGCAGTGAAGTCGGCCTCGGAAGCACACCACACGCGTGTCCCCGCTTCGACCGATCGTGAGCGCGCCCGCATGCCCCACCACGGAGCCGACCGCCGACATCCCCTTGAGGACGCGATACGGCACGTCGACCCGGTCCTCAAGGGCCTCAGCAACGGGATCCAGCCCCGAGCCAAGCACGAGTGCGACCGACGCCGTAGCCGGCGTCGCGCCGACGATCGTCGCGACGTCCTCGGAATAGGCGGTCATGTCCAGGCGCTCCATCACGGCACTCTCCTCGGTGGTAGCGAGCGGGGGCCTAAGATACACTCCACGACGCTCTCTCGAAAGGACCCGCGCGTGAGCCGTCGCCATATCGTTCTCATCAGTCAGATTCCCCTCTGGTCCATGGGGAAGGCGGTCGGCGGCCCCGCCCTCAGCAACACGCTGCGCGCCTTGGGCCGTCACTACCGGGTGAGCCTCGTCACGCCCCGCCTCGACTACGTCGAGCACGGCGATCTGCCCGAGGGCGTCGAGCTCCACGAGTTCCCTCACCACCTCCACGGCGCGTTTCGCCAGGTCCGCAAGCTCGGCTGGGTCACCGACACGCTTGCGTGGTTCACCTTCCGGTGGTCGGCGTGGCCCATCGTGAAGCAGCTGTTCGCCGAGAACCGGGTCGACCTCGTGTACGGCTACGAGATCTACGGCGTGCCGGTGGCCCACAAGGCAGCGAAGCGGTTCGGAGTGCCGATGGTCGCCCGATACCAAGGGACGCTGATGTCGTCCCGACGACACGAGCGGCTCGCGGGGCTGCGGTACTACAAACACCTCGCCGCGCTTCGGACCCCCGCCGACCTCTACGTGATGACCGATGACGGCACCCTCGGCAACGAGGTGCTGCTCGACCTGGGCCACCCCGCCGACAAGATCCTGTTCCTGATGAACGGCGTGGACCGCTCAATCCTCCAGGCCGAGCCGGTCGACGTGCGCACTGCCCTCGGCATCGAAGAGTCGACGCCGCTGCTGCTGACCGTGTCCCGGCTGAACGGCTGGAAGCGCGTCGACCGCGCGATCGACGCGCTCGCTGAGCTCGACCGCCGAGGATCCACCGCGCATCTCGCCGTGGTCGGCGTCGGCTCGCTGGAGGGACGGCTGCGCGAGCTCGTCACCAGGCGAGGCCTCGACGGGCGCGTGCACTTCGTCGGGGGCGTTCCGCGCGACGAGCTCGCGGGGTACTACCGCGCGGCCTCGATGCTGCTCTCGCTGTACGACTACTCGAACCTCGCCAATCCGGTCATCGAGGCGATGCTGCTGGGCTGCCCTGTGCTCGCATACGACGTGGGCGGCACCGACCACCTCGTACACGATGGAGCAAACGGGGTGCTGCTGCCCGATCCCGACCCCGTCGCGATCGCCGACGAGATCGCCGCTCGACTCGCCGATGCGACGTCACTGCACGACCTTGGCGAACGAGCGGCGGCGTGGGCGGGCGAGAACCTGTGGACGTGGGACGAGCGCATGGACGCCGAGATCACCCGGCTGGATGCGCTCGTGGAGGGCTCCGCCGCAGGTTAGGCCGGTGGTAGGCGTGGTACCATGGTAGTGCGGCATCGCGCTCGCTACTGGTCGAGGTGTCCGGTCAAACGCAGCCTTAGTCGGAGATGATCGTGAATCCCTCAGCAGCCACACGCCGGCCCTTCGTTCGCGCCGCCCTCGTGGTGGCGTCGGCGCTGGCTATCGCACTCGCGGTCCCGTCCTACGCGGCAGCCGCGACCTACACGATCACCGGCGGGGGCTGGGGCCACGGCATCGGCCTGTCGCAGTACGGCGCCCGGGGCTACGCGCTTCAGGGGAAGCCGTACTCCTGGATCCTTCCGCACTACTATCGGGGCACTCGGCTCGTCACGAAGTCGAGCGTGACCGTGAAGGTCCACCTGGACGATGAAGCGAACGCCCGACCCTCGTGGTGGATCCAGTCCGGAACCACCGCCCCGCTCACCGTTATCGAGAACGCGGACACCACCCATCGCGAGAGCCTGAGCGCGACCCAAACCTTCTGGATCACCACGGCCGCCGGCAACGACAGAGTCCACAAAGACGAGACCTACCAGGTCCGTAACCCCGACGGCTCGACTTCAACACGCCACCGCCCCGGCACCATCATCCGCACATTCAACGGCGGCTGTTACGCCACATCGGGCGGCTCGACGCGCATCCTCACCGCGAGCGGCCCGTTCAGCTGGACTGGCGTGAGGTGGCGCGGGGCGATCCACTTCTTGCCCTACGGCGACACCAAGTCCTACGCGATCAATCACGTCGGCATCGAGCAGTACCTCTACGGCGTCGTGCCCAGAGAAAGCCCGTCGTCGTGGCCCGCCGAGGCGCTCAAGGCCCAGGCCGTCGCCGCACGCTCGTATGCGTACGAGGACGCGCGCACCGGCAAGACGATCTACTGCACGACGCGGTCGCAGGTCTACGCGGGCTACTCGAAGCCGGGCACGGTGCTCGAAGTCGCCTCGACCAACTCGGCGGTGGATGCCACCAAGGGGCGGGTCGTGTGGTACGGGACCGAGGCCGCGCCGGTGAAGACGTTCTTCTCGTCGTCCTCGGGCGGTCACACCGCATCGATCCAGGACGTGTGGATCGGCTCGACACCCAAGCCGTACTACGTGGGCGTAGCCGACGCGGACACCGCCAGCCCCAACTACCGCTGGGATCCCACCAGCCTGTCTGACTCGACCATGTCGTCGAAGGTGCGGGCCTACGACACGAACGGCGGCGGTGGCCTCGACTTCTCGGCGCCCTCCCCTGCGGTGATCACTGCGGTGACCCAGGAGCGGGCCTCGTCCAACTACGTCCACCACGTCACGCTCAAGTGGAGCAACGGGCAGTCGTTCCGGATCAACGGCACCACGCTTCAGTACGCCCTGGGCCTGAAGTCGAGCAAGTACTGGATCAGCAAATCGGGCATCTCCGGAACGATCACCACCTACCAGCAGACCGACTCTCGACTCGCGTGGGTTGGCCCGTGGTACACGGCGCGCAACGCGGATGCCTCGGGCGGGAGCTACGCCTACACCGCCTACTACTCGTCGCAGTGCGTCGTTCGGTTCAACGGCACCGGTGTGAAGTGGATCGGCAACCGGGGGCCGGCCTACGGCATGGCCGAGGTGTGGCTGGACGGTAAGAAGGTCGCCACCGTCAACCAGTACTCCGCGCGGGGTGCTCGGAGGATCACACACTACGCGAAAACGGGACTCGCCTCCGGCGAGCACCAGCTCGTGACCAAGGTCATCAACAAGAAGGTCGCCGCGAGTTCGGGCTACTCGTCGTCGGTCGACCGCATCGACGTCGTGAACGGTTCGCTGCTCCAAGCCGAGACGCCCGTCAGCCACTACGAGCAGACGCACTCTCGTATCGCGCTCCTCGGTGACTGGAACGAGTCGACCTCGACGGCGCTGTCCGGCGGGTCGCACGCCTGGAGCCTCGAGACCGGCGACGTCGCAGTCATCGACTACTTCGGCAAAACGTTCCGCTGGTATGGCAGCACCTCGTCGTCGTACGGCGCGGCCCGAGTGACTATTGATGGCGGCACGCCGAAGACCGTGGTGCTGACCTCGTCGTCTCCCGCCAACCAGCAGCTGCTGTTCGAGGCCACCACTTCGCGGAGCACTGCGCACCACGTGGTCATCGAGGTGCTGGGGCCGTCGTCCGGTGGCCTCGGCGTGGTCTCGGTGGACCGCGTCGACATCGTGGGTGGCTGGATCCTGGCGCCCAAGTTGCCCGTGAAGCGGCTCGAGGAGAGCTCGTCACGCATCACGAAGGCGGGCCAGTGGACCACCAGCACGGTTGCCGCCGCGTCCGGTGGCCGCTACGCCATCAGCGGCAAGGACCCCGGCTCGACGATCACGCTGCGGTTCGACGGGACCAAGGTGAGCTGGGTCGCCACGAAGTCGAAGGCGTACGGGAAGGCCGCGGTCATCATCGACGGGACGACGGTGGCGACTGTGGACCTGTACTCGAGCACGACGAAGTTCAAGCAGACCGTGTTCTCGAAGACGCTCGCGCGCGGGGATCACACCTTCACCATCAAGACGCTGGGGACCAAGAACGCGTCGTCATCGGGGACCTACGTCACCGTGGACGCGCTCGACGTCACCGGTCTGGCGCTGCCGCCGCTCTAGCCCTTCGCAGCCGAGAGCCCCGCGTACATGGCCACCAGCGACTCGCCTTCGCGCATGAGGTTGTAGCGCTCGGAGACCGCTGCACGCCCGGCGTCGGACGCCGCCTTCGAGCGCTCGGGATCGGCGAGTTCGGCGATCTTGGCCGCGAGGTCGGAGACATCTCCCGCCTTCGCGACGGTGCCCGCCCCCGTCTCGTGGACGATCCTCGCCAGCGGCGCACAATCGGTCACCGTGACCGGCAACCCCATCGCCATGTACTGGAACAGCTTGTGGGGCACCGTCGAGTCGGTGTGCTCGTTGCGAAGGTGCGGCACGACTCCGACCGAAGCGTTCGCGAGGCGTTCGCGCATCTCGTCTGTGTCGACCCACCCCGTCCACTCCACGGCATCGGCCACGCCGAGAGACTCGGCAAGCTCCCTGAGATCGGGCTCGGACGAACCGCTCCCCATGAGCACGAGGCGAGCGCCCGGCACTGCTTCGCGGAGCTCGGGATGCGCTCGGATGAGCACGTCGATGCCGCGATGCGGGCCGAAACCGCCGGCGTAGGCGGCGGTGAACGGCTCGGCGAGCCCCTTCCACGGGACGAGGACGTCGGTGTCGTCGACGTTGCTGAAGACGACGACGTTCTCGGCGCGCACGCCCATCTCCCGGACCCGCTCGGCGGACTCGTCGACGACAGCCACCACGCGGTCGACGGAGCGGACCGCGGTGCGCTCGTAGTCGCGGTAGCGCTCGGGGGTCTGGAACGTGCGTGCCGCCCAGCTCCGGTCCCAGTAGCCCGCGGCTGCGGGGTAGTTCTCGTGCATGTCGAAAGCGACCGGGATCTTGCGGGAGCGAGCGACGGCGACGCCCATCGCGACCGCCGGGAGGTCGTGGACGTGCAGCGCCTCGATGCCGTTGGCGTCGACGAACTCCGCGATGTGTCGCTGCAGAACCGGTGAGCGCCACGTAGCCAGCGTTGCAAGCGCAGAGAGCTTGGATGCGACGACGCCGGCACGGGCGGGATAGCGCCTCACGTCGATGTCACCGACACGCTCGACGGCAGGGCGGCGATCCTTGTCCGAGGTCAGCAGGAAGACCTCGTGGCCGGCGGCGCGCAGGACCTTCGCCTCCTTCTCCACCCGGATGTCGGGCGGATAGGTTCCGCCCACCAACAGCATGCCGATCCTCACGCACTTCTCCCTACTGGTGCTGGCTCAGAGTGCCCGGCTCTGCAGCCGTCGCGGTCGTGTTCACTCGCCACGGACCCCACAGGCCGTCGTACGCATCGCCGAAATGCTCGGCCATGAACTGCCGGTGCGACTGCTGTCGGGCCGCTTCCACGTGAGCGAGGAAGTCCTCGTCCTCGGTGTGGAACACCGAACTGTACCGCGAGGGCACCGAAAGGTCGATGAAGTCGTTGTCGCCGACGAGGAACACAGTTCGCCTGCCGATGTGAAGGCGGTCGAACCCCACCGTCGACACCGTGGTGATGCCGAGCCCTACCCGGTCGAAGCCGAGGATCGAGCTCTCGTCGGCCGAGTCGACCTCGACGTTGGGGAACGCGAGTAGCCCGCCGTAGCCGTGCTCGCCGGTCTCCCGGAAGCGCTTGCGCTCCTGGGGATGCGGAAACAGCACGAACCGTACGTCGGGATTCGCGGTGGCGTAGCGCTCGATCAGCGCTAGAAACCTCCGCTCGAGCTGCGCGTGGGGCGCCGCCGAGACGTCGTCGATGCTCCTTTGGAGCACGCGCAGCCAGAAGCCCTGGGTGTACACGCCGACGACGTCCGGCCTGTCGGGCGCGTGTGCGTTGCCGTAGCGCGCCTCCATCTCCACCAGCTCGGTGGGACCCCACAGCTCCCATTCCCCCTCGCCAGGCAGGGGGCGGAAGCACGCGAACTCGTCGATCTGGTAGGCAGTGCACAGAACCGCCGAGGACCCGACAAGCGTCTTCACGTGAGCGGCCATCGGCGTCGTGCCTACCACCGGCACCGCACGCATCCCCTCGGCCATCGCGAATGCGGCCACGAATGGAGCCTCAAGGCGGTAGGGCCTGAACAGCAGAACCTCCCGGCCGTGGGAGACGCGGGCATGGCCCGACACGAGGAGGCACGACTTCACGATGTCGACGTAGCTCGAGGTGAGCTCGGACACGGCGGACCGATCGGCACCAAGAATCGCACGCAGAAGCACGAGCATCGTCCGAAACGCGACTCCCCTGCCGCCCGCCGGACACACCATCGACGTCGCCGACGACACCGCGGTGTAGCGCGAGTCCGGCCGGAACCTGGCGACGTATGCAGCACGAGCTGCGGCGGCCGACGGGGCGCGCTCCACCAACACGCCAGCGGCCCCCTGCGCAGGCGAGGTGCGGGCGGCGCCCCGCACGAGGCGCGCCGCGAGGAGGACCCAGTCCTTGAGGTCTCGGCCGAGGCCGCGCGGCTTCGCTGCGGCGCCCATCGCGACGAGCACGTCGGAGCGGCCCGCGAGGATCTGGAGTACGCGCTCGGCCTGCTCGGGTACGAGGTGGTGAACGAACCGGCGCTCGGCGTCGCTGAGTCGCATGCCTAGAGGAAGCGTCTTTCAGCCTTGAGGCTGTCGTAGTGCTCGGTGTCGCGGTACTTGATCAGCTTGGCGGGGTTCCCGCCGACGATCGCGCAGCGCTCGACGTCCTTGGTGACCACGGCTCCGGCGGCGATGATCGCGCCCTCCTCGATGGTGATGCCCGGCATCACGAGCACGTCGTCGCCGAACCACACGTTGTCCCCCACCGACACCGGGCCGAGGATCACGGTGTGGTCGTAGGGGATGGCATCACCTTCGTAGTTGTGGTTCGCGGTGATGATCTTGCAGCCCGCGCCGGAGTGGAAGTTGTCGCCGATCGTCACCCCACCGCGTCCGTAGATCGTCATACCGTTGAAGTTGACGTTGGTACCGAGGTGCACGTTTCGCGCGAACGAGATGTTGCAGGGGTGGTTGACCTTGAGGCCCTCGCCCGCCGAGCCTAGCTGCCGGCGGAGCTGCTCGGACCACCGACGCCTGCGACGCACGGTCAGCACGTGGTTGACGCGCCTTCTCACCCCACCGAGCATCTGGAGCCTCCCTAGGCGTGGATCTGCAGCTCGAAGAGCTTGCGGTAGGCGCCTTCGTGGTCGAGGAGCTGCTCGTGAGTCCCGCGCTCGACGATCACGCCGTGCTCCAGCACGAGGATCTCGTCGGCCCGCTGTACCGTCGAGAGGCGATGGGCGATGACGACGAGCGTGCGCTTCCCGCGCATGTCGTCCAGTGCCTTCTGGATGTACTGCTCCGACTCGGAATCGAGCGCACTCGTCGGCTCGTCGAGGATCAGAATGTCGGGATCCTGGAGCAGCACGCGCGCGAGGGCCAGCCGTTGCCGCTGACCTCCCGACAGCCTCACGCCACGGTCGCCGATGTTCGTCTCGAGACCCTGCGGCAGCGCTCCGATGAAGTCCGTGCAGTACGCGTCGTGCAGTGCCGCCTCGATCTGCTCGTCGCTCGGCACATCGGACAGCCCGTAGACGAGGTTGTTGTGGATGGTGTCGTTGAACATGACGGCGTCTTGCCACATGAAGCCGACGCGCCGACGCAGGCTGATGAGTTCGTACTCCGAGATGGGCCGGCCGTCGATGAGCACGGTGCCTTCGGTGGCGTCGCGAAGGCGCGGGATCAGGTCTGCGAGGGTCGACTTGCCCGAGCCGGACCGTCCGACGAATGCGACGAGTCCCCCCTTCGGGATCTTGAAGTCGACGTCCTGGAGGACGGCCTCGGCTTCTCCGTCCTCGTCGTTGTAGTGGAACCCGACGTGACGGAACTCGATCTCGTGCTGCAGGCTGTCGAACTCGAGGGTGCCGCTGCGGATCTGGCGGGAGTGCTCGGCCTTCGTGATCGTACTGAACACGAGTTCGAGGCTGTCGATGTAGGCGAACAGCTGCTGGCGGCTGACGTTGAAGCCCTTCGACTGCACGTTGAGGCGCAGCAGGATGAACATGAACAACCCGAGGCTTGCCAGCGAGAGCTGCATGTACGTGACGCCGATGAAGATGATCAGGAACACGGCGAGCATGAGCACCGGATCGACGGTGACTTCGACCGCAGCCTTCGAGACCGCGACCTTCACGTTGGCCTGCTCGAACTTCTGGCTGACGTTGAAGACCTTCTGAGTCTCGACATCCTCCTGACCGCGCATCTTGATGAGGCGGATGGCGGCGATCCTCTCGGCGATGAACGCGTAGGTGGCGTTCCCGGTCTTCGAGACCTCGAGACCGTAGCCCCTCGACCGCTTGATGTTGCCCCGGACGAGCGCCGTGATGCCAAGCATCGCGACCACGGTGATAGCTGCAAGGACCCACTGCAGCTTCAACAGCAGTACGACGTAGACGAACAGCAGCACCGCCGCAGCGACGACGTTGCCGAACTGGAGAACCGCGTTGCTTCCACGGGACACCTGCTGGGTCAGCGTGCTCACCAGCTGGCCCTGCCCCTCCGAGACGATCATCGACAGGTCACCATGCACGAGGGAGCCGAAGGCGTGCCTCCGCAAGCGAAGCGATGCGCGGCGCATCACGACAGCCGAGTACCACTGGTTCACGAAGTAGACAGCCTGTCGCAACAGGATCGGTATGAACGCGAGGAGCAGCAGCGACGAGAGCGTGATGGGGATGCCGATCTTCTCCGCGCCGGCGAGCAGGTCGCCAAAGACCCCGCCCGCCGAGCTCAGCGCTTCGGCCCCACTCTCGATGTACTGGAGCACCGGAAGGAGCAGTGATACGCCGAAGCCTTCGAAGATGCCATAGAGCACGGTGAAGCCGACCATGATGGCCAGCTCGCGGCGGCGGATGCGCAGCAGCCTGAAGGTGTGGAGGATCGAGTTCTTCTGCTTGGGTTCGGCCTTGGTCTTTGGTTCGGGCGTACTCAGGGTGACACGTCCTTCGACGGGGGATCTGCGCGGGAGCGGGAATCGCGGTCACGACGGCCGGAGAAACACCCGTGAATTGTACCGCAGGGCCATGGCGCGTCGCGGTCGGGCGCGCCCGCGTTACCAGCTTGTCGGTTTCTCCACATGGCGGTGCTCGACATCAGCGTTGATGGCGGCGATGTCGGGCCGGGTGTCGAGCAGTTCGAGGATCTCGCGCAGGGAAGCGTCGGGTCCGAGCTCGGCCACGATGTGGCGTAGCAGCTCGACGTCGTTCGGCTCGTCGACGGTGAGACGGAGTTGGGGCCGCGCAGCCCACGCAGGAGCCTCGACGTTGCGGAGGCGGAAGCGCTCGGGGTGGCGATAGATGAATGGGGTGACGTGCTCCCGCTCGGCGGGATCGGCGGCTTCGTCCAGCGCGGTTCGCAGCGCCGCCGAGGAGATCACCTCGCAGTCCATCCCGATCGGGTAGGTCCGCGCGAGCACGTTGCTGCAGTAGTCGACGTCACCCTTCGCGAACGCGGCGATGACGTCGTCGACGACGCCGGGGTCGATGAGCGGACAATCCGCAGTGACTCGGAGGTACGCGTCGGCCCGAAACCCGTCGGCCACGAGTCCGAACCGCGACAGGACGTCGTCGGAGTCCCCCCGCACGACATTCGCGCCGAGCGCATCGAGATGCTCCTCAAGCTGGTCGTCGACGGGACGGTCGGTGATGGCCACGACCACGTCGGAAACCCGCTCGGCACGCCCCACGCGCGATAGCACGCGGTCCATGACCGGTGCGCCGCCGAGGTCGGCGAGCGTCTTGCCGGGCAGACGTGTCGACGCCATCCGCGCCTGGATGATCGCAACGACTCGCGGCGCGGTCATCCGAGCAAGTCCCAGCTCACCGGAGTCCCCTTGGGGACGTCCCTGTTGACGCGCCGGCCGAGGAACACATCGAAGAACCTGGGCGCCAGGCCGGTGCCCGGCCGGACGACACGCAGGTTCGCCTCGGTGAACACGTCGCCTGCGGCCATGTCCTCGGCGACGAACAGCGAGCGGCGGAACTGCAGCGACCTCTTCTCGACGCCGGTCGCGCCGTAGGAGACCTTGCCAAGCGACTCCCACGCCCGCTTCGTCTCGACAACGAGCGCCGCGAGCTCGGCGGGCTCGGCGGAGAATGCGGCATCCACGCCTCCGTCGGCGCGAGACAGGGTGACGTGCTTCTCGATGAACGTCGCCCCCGTCGCGACCGCGGCGACCGCGACGCCGAGCCCGAGCGTGTGGTCCGACAGCCCGACCTGGCAGTCGAACAGCTCGGCCATGTGCGGGATCGTCCGCACGTTGGAGTTCGCGGGGGACGCCGGATAGGTACTCGTGCACTTGAGCAGGATGAGCTTGGTGCACCCCGCCTCACGCGCTGTCGCGACGGCCTCCCCGAGCTCAGTTACGGTCGCCATGCCCGTCGACATGATGAGCGGCTTGCCCGTCGATGCGACCTTGCGGATGAGGGGCAGGTGCACGTTCTCGAACGACGCGATCTTGTAGCACGGCGTGCCGAGCTCCTCGAGGTAGTCCACTGCGGACTCGTCGAACGGCGACGAGAAACACACTACGCCGCGCTCGCAGCAGCGATCGAAGATGGGCGCGTGCCACTCCCACGGGGTGTACGCATCGGCGTAGAGAGAATGCAGGCTCCGACCAGACCACAAGCTGTCGGCGTCGTCGATGACGAAGTCGCCGCCTTCGACGTCGAGCGTGATCGTGTCGGCGGTGTATGTCTGCAGCTTGAGCATGTGAGCTCCGGCATCGGCCGCCGCGTCCACGATGGCGAGCGCTCGCTCGAGCTGTCCGTTGTGGTTGCCCGACATCTCGGCGGCGACGACCGGCTGGCTCTCGGAACCGACCTCCAGCCCGGCGATGCGCACGGATCCTGCGTCAGCCACGGTTCTCCCCTGTCTCGCGGTCGGCGGATGCGTCGGCAGACGCGCTGCTCGCTGACCCGTTTGCATTCACCGCACCAAAGATAGTCCTCGCTATGTCGTCCCGCACCCGGCTCCACCGCTCTGCCGAGACCACGAACGCCTCGAGCTCGCCGGTGTCAGCACCGTGGTCGGGCTCGAAACCGAACCGCGCGTGCAGCGCGAGCGATCGCTCGTTGTCTCGGCGGACTCGCGCTCGAACCTCGGTGCACATGCGCGTGTTGAATGCGTACTCGAGCAGCAGCCAGCACATACGGCTGCCGGAACGCGGGGGTAGTCCCTGCTCGCCAAGGTAGAAGCCCCACTCGCACGAGCTGCCGTTCTCACTGAACCCACTGAGGGACGCCAGCCCCGCGGGCGCGCCGTCGCTCTCGAAGACGAGGTGGGACGCAGGATCGGCCCCCAAGTGGCTCGCGAACCACGCGGCGTGCTCGGTCTCGCCGATGACGTGCCGGTCGGCCATCTTGCTCCTGACCCGCTCGCTGTTGCGCCACGCCAGAAGCAGCTCTCGGTCTTCGGGGCGCAGACGACGCAGACGCGCATGGGGGCGACCGACGACCCACCGCGTCTCGAGCTTCTCGGCCGCGCGACCGGCGGCCGAACCGCCCCCACCAGCGAGGGCGAATGCGTGGCGAGAGGCCTCCGCGACGCGCTCGGGGTCGGCGATCAGCTCGGCGACGAGTTCTCTGAGGTCGGCCTCGGACGCGCCCTCGGGCAACGTCCACCCCGCTCCCGCCTGCTCGACAACGGCAGCGATCTCGCGCTGGTTCTCGGCGACGACAAGGAGCGCTGCGGGAAGGCCGAGGTGGACCCGCTCCCATGTCGCAGTGCCGGCAGCACCGATCGCGAGATCGGAGTCGAGCATGCGCTCGGCCATATCGGTGACGCCCACTGAGGTTGTCGTGCCCGGTATCCGGGCGGCCAGCGCCTCGACGGCATCGCGGTGCGGGTTGGCGGGACCGAGCACGACGTCGATCTCGAGTTCCCGCGTCTCTGAGAGGGAAGCGAGTGCGCGAAGCACGAAAGAAGTGCGATCGCTTTCGTCGGCGCCGCCGAGGAACACGAGGATCCTCGAGACCTCGCGGCGGACTCGAGCGCGCGACAAAGCGGCGTCGAACTCCGGACGCAGCAGCGCCCACGAGGGGCCGACCAGTAGGTCGCATTGTGGAGGCACGAAGCCTGCGTAGTCCCCGGCGTTGCCGGGAAGGCGGTTCTGATCGAGCAGCACGTCGCAGTCGTGCGCACGGTTCGCGAGGTCGTCGACCACGAACACGCCCGTCGCGAAGTCGCGGGCGCGCCGCTCCCACTCGTCGGAGAGCCCGTAGCTGTCGACCACGACCCAGTCGACCTCACC
>CAYHCN010000006.1:0-18132 GCA_964354945.1 uncultured Eubacteriales bacterium | reverse complement strand
TGACGACGATGAGCGATCCCCAGGGGCGGCCCACTGTGGCTTCGTTCGTTCCCGTCGCGGAGAACCCGGGTCTGTTCCCGGTCGGGCGGCTCGACCAGGAGACGACCGGTCTGCTGCTGTTCACGACGGATGGCGAGTTGTCGCACCGTCTGCTCCACCCCCGATGGAAGGTCGAGAAGGCGTACCGCGCCCGCGTGGACGGCAGGCTCTCCGAGTCCGAGGTCGAGGCGCTGCGTGACGGCGTCGAACTCGATGACGGCCGAACCCAGCCGGCTGTCGTGCGAATCGAACGCGCCGGAACGACGAGCGCGGTCGTGATCACGATTCGCGAAGGCCGCAAACGGCAGGTGAGGCGCATGTTCTCGGCGGTGGGCCACCCCGTGCTCGCCCTGCATCGCGTGAGTTTCGGCCCGGTGAGCCTCGGGCCCCTCGCCGAAGGAGCCTTCCGCGAGCTGACCGCGGCCGAAGTTGGCGGGTTGCGCGCGGAGGTCGGGCTGGAGGAGGGCGACTGATGGCCCTGGTCGTGTTCACTGGAGGCGCCCGTTCGGGGAAGTCGACTGCGGCGCAGGACCTGGCGCGCAGTCGCCAACTGCTGGGCGCCCGTGTGGTGGTGGCCGTCTTCGGTCGCGAATCCGACGCCGAGATGGCCGAGCGGATCGCGCGGCACCAGGTCGACCGAGCCGACGGGTTCGAGACACTCGCGGTGAGCGACCCTTCCGCGTGGCTCCACGACATCGGGGATGACGCTCTGCTGGTGGTCGACTGCCTCGGAACCCTGGTGGGCCGGGTCATGGAAGTGGCGTGGCAGTCGGTGGCTGGCGAAAGCATGGCGGACTCGGATACCACGCTGCCCGCAGGCCTCGAGGCCGACGTGACCGCCTCGGTGGCCGGTCTCGTGGACCGCCTCAGCAGGCGCACTGGCGACACCATCGTGGTGACCAACCAGGTCGGCGATGGAGTGGTCCCCGCCTACCCGTCAGGACGGCTGTTCCGCGACGCACTTGGCTCGGCGAACCGCGCCTTGATCGACCGAGCCGACGGGGCGTACCTCTGCGTCGCCGGCAAGCTCATCGACCTCGCCGCACTCCCACGCCACGCGACCTGGCCGGAAGACTGACACGAGGAGATGCCTTGAGCTCGACCTACGAAGACCAGCTTGCCGCGGTACTGAGCTCGATCGGAGCGGTGGACCCCGAGGACGAGGCCCGCGCGTGGGACCGGCTTGACTCGCTCACGAAACCACCGCGGTCGCTGGGGCGGGTCGAAGAGCTCGCCGCCCGGATCGCTGCGGTGCAGCGCACCGACCGGCCGTCCGTGGAACGTAAGGCGATCGTGCTGGCCGCGGGCGACCACGGCGTGGTTCGTCGCGGAGTGTCGCCCTATCCCCAGGACGTGACGTGGCAGATGGTCGCGAACTTCTCGGCGGGTGGTGCGGCGATCAACCAGATCGCCCAGTCGGTACATGCCGAGATCGTGCTCGTGGACGTCGGCGTCGCTCGCGACCTCGAGGGGCTTGAGGGCGTGCGGCACGAGAAGATCGCACTCGGCACGCAGGACCTCTCAGTGGGCCCTGCGATGAGCCGTGAGGAGTGCGCACGGGCAGTGCTGGTAGGTGTGCGGCTCGCCCGCGAGCTGGTCGAACGCGGGTTCTCGCTGGTCGGCACGGGAGAGATGGGTATCGGGAACTCCACGTCGGCGGCCGCACTCACCGCCGCGTTCACGGGCGCTGCGCCCGAGGTGGTAGTGGGGCCCGGAACCGGCCTCGACGAGGTGGGGGTACGGCGCAAGGCCGAGGTCGTGCGCGACGCCCTGGTGGTGAACCAAGCGCTACTCGGCGACGCCCTCGGGATCCTGGCCGCGCTCGGCGGGTTCGAACTCGCGTGCCTTGCCGGGGTCATTCTCGGCTGCGCAGAGGAGCGCACCTGCGTCGTCGCCGACGGCTACATCTCCGGTGCGGCGGCGCTCGCCGCAGTGCGCCTGTGTCCCAACGCGCGCGACGTCCTGTTCGCGTCGCACCGCTCCGCTGAGCCCGGCCACGGCGTCGTGCTCCAGGCGTTGGAGCTGCGACCGGTGCTGGAGCTGGACATGCGCTTGGGCGAGGGTACGGGGGCGGCGCTGGCCATGGGCATCATGGACGCCGCGGCGCGCGTCATCGCAGGGATGGCCACGTTCGCCGAAGCCGGCGTGGCGGGGAGTGCGGGCGTCGAGGACGTGCTGTGACCTCCTCTCGCCCTCTGCGAGACGCCGCGCTCGCCGTTACGCAGCTCACCGTGCTGCCACTGGGAGCCCGGTGGCCGGTTGACGGCGAGCCGGACGTGGCGTCGTACTACGTGTGGGCCGGCTTCGCCGTCGGCGCGAGTGCGTACGTCCCACTGAAGCTCCTCGAGGTCCTCGGGGTGTCGTGGCACGCCCGCGCGCCACTCGTCGCGGCGCTCGTGCTCGTCGTCTGGGCCCTGTTCACACGGTTCCTGCACTGGGACGGGCTCGCCGACACCGCAGACGGGTGGTTCGGCTGGGATGCCGCGCGGCGTCGCGAGATCGCCTCGGACACTCATGTGGGAGCGTTCGGAGTCACCGCGATCGTGCTACTCGCCCTCGTCGAGTACGCCGCACTCGCGCCCTTGCTCGTCGACCACGAGATCCTCCTTCTGCTCGTCCCCGCCATGGCGCGTCTCGCAGCCACCGCCGGTGCCTGGTTCGGGCGCGCGGCGAAGCCCGTGGGCCTCGGAGCGGCGGTCGTGCGGAGGCCCGGAGTTGCAGGGGCGGTCTTCGCCGCGGGGGGGACGCTGGCGGCAGTAGCCTTGCTCCTTGTTGCCTACGCTGGCCCCGGCCTGCTGATCGCCGCGGCGGCCATCGTGCTCGCCCTGGGCGTCCCGCACCTGTTCGCCTCACGGTTCGGCGGCGTGACAGGGGACGTGTTGGGTGCGAGCATCGTGGTGGTAGAGGTCCTGGTGTTCGTCGTTGCTTCGGCGGTGCTGTCGTGAACGAGACGTGGATCATGTTGGTGCGTCATCCCGAGACCGAGGCCAACGTCAACGGCCACTACGTTGGTCGCGGCGATTCGCCGTACACCGACCGGGGGGTACTCCAGGTCGAGAGCCTGTCGTCCCGTATCGCCGACTTCAACCCCACTGCCATCTGGTCGAGCCCGCTTCGCCGGGCTCTCACCGTCGCGGAGCGCGCATGTGACGCCACCGCCGTGCCTCTCCACATCGACGACCGCCTCAACGAGCTCGACTTCGGGATCGCCGAGGGATTCAGCTTCGAAGAGACCGTGGAGCAGGGCATCAAGTTCGAGTTCGCGAACGTTGACGGCCCCGTGGCGCCGTTGGGTGAGTCTCGGCGGGATATCTGGGACCGCAGCGTGTCGGCCATGGAAGAGATCCTGCGCATCGACGGCCGGATCGCCGTCGTAACGCACGGGGGCGTGTTCCGCTCGGCGCTTCCGTTCCTGCTCGGCCTGTCCCTCGACAACATCTGGACGTTCCACATCCGCAACGCTCAGATCGCAGTCGTGAAGGTCATCGAAGGCCACGGACAGCTCGAGGAGTTCGTTCTCGGGTAGCTTGGCTGCTGTCCCTCGCCGCTGCTCGTCGCCCTTGCCCCGGCGCATCCGTCCTGCGACAATCCTCGGCAACCCTTCAACGCCCCCGACGACCCGACTGATCAGCCGAGGAGTCGCATGGACTGGGACGCGCTCATACGCGACGAGGTCAAGCCGCTGGTGCCCTACGCACCCGGGTTGCGCACGAGCGAGGTCCGGGAGCGATCCGGTCGCGACCAGATCATCAAGCTGTCGAGCAACGAGAACCCCTACGGCCCGTTTCCGACCGCCGTGTCCGCGATGGAGGCCGTTCTCCCCAGGCTGAACAGGTACCCCGACGGAGCTGCCCGGGCGCTGCGAGGCCGTCTCGCCGAGCGGCTAGGCGTGGACCCCGACAACATCTCTCTCGGCGCGGGTAGCAACGAACTGCTGCGCCTGATCGCCGAGGTACTCATCACGCCCGGCGACGAGGTCGTGTTCGCGTGGCCCAGCTTCATCGTGTATCCGGCGGTGACCCAGATGTTCGGCGGCACCGCGGTGCGCGTGCCCCTCACGTCCGGCGAGGCCCACGACCTCGACGCGATGGCGGGGGCCGTCACCGACAAGACGAAGCTCGTGTTCCTGTGCAACCCCAACAACCCCACCGGCACGTACTACGGCGCGAGCGCATTCGAGGCATTCCTCGCCCGCATCCCGGCCGGCGTGCCCGTTGTCGTCGACGAGGCGTACTTCGAGTACGTGACCGCGGGTGACTACCCCAACGGGCTGCACTACTTCGACCCCCACGGCCGTATCGTCGTGTTGAGGACGTTCAGCAAGATCTACTCGCTCGCCGGCGCGCGAGTCGGCTACGGAATCGTCCCTCACGCGCTGGCCCGCGCCATCGACCAGGTCCGCGAGCCGTTCAACGTGAGTTCGGTGAGTCAGGTCGCCGCGTACTACTCGCTCGCCGACGAGGCGGAGGTCGAGCGGAGACGGCGCGAGAACCAAGAACAGAAGACCTACCTATATTCCTGCTTCGACCGGCTCGGAATCGGCTATGCACCATCCGAGACGAACTTCGTCTACGTGAAGACGGACAAGCCGGTCGAAGTGTTCGAGGCCCTGCTGGCCGAGGGCATCATAGTCCGCGACTTCGGTTCCGCTCCGGCACTGCGTGTGGGCGTCGGGACTCCCGAAGAGGTGCAGGCGACCTGCAAGGCCTTCGAGGCAGTCACCGCCAAGCTCGGTCAGCTCTGACGCGGCCGCGCTCGCGGGGACCGCACACGCTCGAGGCGACCGACGCGACGCGAACGACAGGAGCTTGAACGATGCTTGTAGTGATGCGGGACCACGCGTCCCAGTCTGAGATAGACCACATCGTCGACCTGCTGACCGAGGCAGGTGCCCAGGCGCACCTGTCGCAGGGCGAGGTCAAGACGATCATCGGTGTCATCGGCGAGCGCGAGATCATCTACACGCTCGACTTCGAGGGCCTCCCGGGTGTCGAGGAAGTCATTCGCGTCCTCAAACCCTACAAGCTCGTGAGCCGGGACTTCCAGCCCGAGGACACCGTGGTCACGGTGAAGGGGACGTCGGTCGGCGGTGGCGCGTTCGCCGTGATGGCCGGACCCTGCTCGGTGGAGAGCGAGGAGCAGATCTTCGAGACGGCTCGGGCAGTCAAGGCCGCTGGCGCGACGATGCTCAGGGGCGGCGCCTTCAAGCCCCGTACCTCGCCGTACGTGTTCCAGGGACTCGGTCTCGAGGGGTTGAAGCTTCTACGCGGCGCCTCGGACGAGGCCGGACTCCCGGTCGTCACCGAGGTGCTCGACGTCCGGGACGCCGAGACGGTGGCCGAGTGGGCCGACGTGCTCCAAGTTGGCGCGCGCAACATGCAGAACTTCATGATGCTCGAGGAGCTCGGTACGATGGGCAAGCCGGTGCTGCTGAAGCGGGGCCTCTCGGCGACGATCGAGGAGATGCTCTCGGCCGCCGAGTACGTGCTGAAGGGTGGAAATCGGGACCTCATGCTGTGCGAGCGGGGGATCCGAACCTTCGAGACCTACACCCGTAACACGCTCGATCTCGCCGCAGTGGCGGCACTGAAGTCGCTCACCCACCTGCCGATCATCGTCGACCCGTCCCACGGCACCGGACGCCGTGACCTCGTCCTGCCGATGTCGCGTGCTGCGGTCATCGCAGGGGCGGACGGCCTCATCGTGGAGGTCCACGTCGACCCCGAGCACGCGAAGTGCGACGGACCGCAGTCGCTCACCCCCGAAGGCTTCGCCGAGCTGATGCGCCAGGTGGAACCACTGCTCGATTTGGAGCACATGCATCTCGGAGCTGCGTGATGACCACGATCGTCATGCCTCCCGGCGGCTTCATGACCGTGTGCATCATCGGCACCGGCCTGATCGGCGGGTCTATCGCCGCAGCACTCAGGGATCATCCCGCGCCGACGCTCGTATATGGCGTGGACGTTGACGCCGGATCGCTCGAACACGCCCTCGAGCACGAACTCGTGGCCGAGGCCGCACTCGTGGACGACGCGTGCGAGCGAGGGTGGTTCGGGCCCGGGGGGGTCGACCTCGTCATCGTGGCCACGCCCGCTCAGCTCACCGAGGGGTGGCTCGAGCGCATCGGGGCCGAAGGCTACGACGGCGTGGTAACGGACGTGGCATCCACCAAGGGTGGCGTGATGAAGACCGCCCGCCGGGCCCTGAAGCCTCCCGCGCGTTTCGTCGGCGGCCACCCCATGGCGGGTAGCGAGCGCAGCGGCGTGCAGGCCGCGCGACCCGACCTCTTCGAGAACGCGTACTGGCTGCTCACGCCATCCGCCGAGACCGACATGGACGCGTACCGCAAGGTGCACGAATTCGTGAGCGCGCTCGGCGCGCGAGTGATCTCGGTCGACCCGCGAACCCATGACGAAGCCGTCGCGATCGTGAGCCACGTGCCCCACGTCGCGGCCGCTGCTCTCGTCGACGTCGCTGCCGCGCACGCCGGCGAAGGCAAGGAGCTGCTGAGGCTCGCTGCGGGCGGTTTCAAGGACACGACGAGGATCGCCGCGGGCAGTGCAGACCTGTGGACCGGGATCTGCCTCGACAATGCCGACGCACTCGCCGCCGGTCTTCGCGAGCTGCGCGGGGTCCTCGGCGAGTTCGAGGCGATGGTCCGCGCGGGTGACCGCGACGAGATCCGCCGGTGGCTGGCAACCGCAGCCGATGTACGCCGGTCGCTGCCGCAGCAGTGGGTTCCCGCCACCACGACGCTGCGCGAACTGAAGGTCCCCATCCTCGACCGGCCGGGCGTCGTGGCCGAGATCACCGGTGCTGCCAGTGCTGCGGGCTGCAACATCGAAGGCATCGACATCGACCATGTCAGCGAGGACACGGCCGTTCTCGTGCTCGTCCTCACCGACGAGGGCGACGTCGAGGGTCTCGTTCTCGAGCTCGCCGAACTTGGTTACGAGCCGCGTCTGGAGACGCTGGACGATGCCGCAGCCGAGGAGGCTGGGGAGTAGTGGACTACATCGCGCGTCGGCCGAGCAGACCGCTCGTTGGTACGGTCAAGGTTCCCGGGGACAAGTCGCTGTCGCATCGGGCGGTGCTGTTCTCGGCGATGGCGCAGGGAGTGTCGCCCGTCGCGGGCGTTCTCGACTCCGCGGACGTGCGGTCGACGATCGCCGCGGTCGAGGCGCTGGGCGCCAAGGTCGCCTTGGACCAGGCCGCGGACGGCTCGCTGCGGGGGACGATACGCGGCTGGGGCTCGGCGGGTCCGAGCGCGCCCGACCGAGCTGTCGACTGCGGCAACAGCGGGACGACCGCGCGGCTGCTGATGGGCGTGCTGGCCGGATGGCCGATAGAAGTGGAGCTCGTCGGCGATGGCTCGCTCCAGAAGCGTCCGATGCGCCGGGTGACCGATCCGCTCTCGTTGATGGGCGCGACGTTCGACTACCGCGGCGACGGGACACTCCCGCTGACCTCGAGGGGACCGCGCCCCGCCGAGGACGCGGTCGGACGGCAGACTCCCGCGTTGCTCGCTCCCATCGACTACGACTCGCCGGTGGCCTCAGCGCAGGTGAAGACGGCGATCCTCCTTGCGGCGCTGAGGGCGGCGGGGCGGACCTCGGTTGCCGAACCCGCACCAAGTCGCGACCACACAGAGCGACTGCTCCCCGCGTTCGGGGTGCCGGTCGAGACCGATGCGCGCCGCAACTGGTGCTCGGTGGAAGGCCCGTCGACGCTGCAGGCGACCGACGTCGCTGTGCCCGGCGATCCGTCCTCGGCTGCCTTTCTCGTTTCTGCGGCAGCGCTGGTTCCCGGCAGCAAGGTCCGAGTTCCCGAAGTAGCCCTGAATCCGACCCGCATCGGCTTCGTGCGCGTGCTGAGGAGGATGGGCGCTCGCGTGAACGTGGTTGGCGCGTTGGATCGGGGGCACGAATCGGTTGGGACGCTCGTCGCGCACTTTGAGCCCGCGCTCCACGGCTGCATCGTGCGGCCGTGGGAGGTCGCCTCGCTCGTCGACGAGGTTCCAGTGCTGGCGCTGGTCGCGACACGGGCACGCGGGATCACACGCTTCCAGAGCGTCGGAGAGCTGCGCGTCAAGGAGTCGGACCGCCTCGCAGCGGTCGTTGACGGCCTCCGGTCTCTGGGCGGCGTGGCGTGGGTCGATGGTGACGACCTCGTCGTCTCCGGTCCGTGCCAGCTTCGAGGGGGTCGGGCCGATTCGCTCGGTGACCACCGGCTCGCGATGACCTGGGCGCTTGCAGGGCTGGTGTCGATTCACCCCGTCACTGTCACCGGTTTCGACGCCGTAGAGGTCTCGTTCCCCGGGTTCGCAGACAAGCTCGACACGCTGCGACAGGGATGAGCCTGCGAGCAGCGTGCGGTACGATGAGCGGCGCAGGTCAAGCGGCACGAAGGGCGTGCGCTCACCGATGATCATCGCCATCGACGGCCCCGCGGGCTCGGGCAAGTCAACCGTCGCGAAGGCCGTGGCGGCTCGGCTCGGCTTCCGCTATCTGGACACCGGCGCGATGTATCGCGCCGTTGCGTTCCACGCACTGGAGGCGGGAGTTCCGCTGGACGACGACGAGGCCGTCTCGAAGATCGCCGCGACCCAGACGATCGAGTTCGCGCACGAAGGCGGTAGCACGCTGCCGACCCGCGTGCTCATCGGCGGCGAGGACGTGACCGCCGCGATTCGCACACCCGAGGTGGATGCGGCCGTGAGCCCGGTCTCGGCTCTCAAGTCGGTACGGGAGCTCATGGTGCAGCAACAGCGGGTGCTCGCAGAAGGCCACGACGTGGTCGTCGAGGGTCGGGATATCGGTACCGTGGTCTTGCCCCACGCACAGCTGAAGGTGTTTCTCACCGCTTCGCCCGAGGAGCGTGCCCGTCGCCGAGGGCTCGAGCAGCGCGCCGCAGGCGCGGCGGTGACCGACGACGATGTCCTCGCCGCGATCGTGCGCCGCGACGCCTACGACTCCTCGCGTGCCCACTCGCCGCTCACGACGGCCGAAGACGCGGTCATCCTCGATACGACCGGGCTCACCATCCCCGAGGTCGTCGAGGCCGTTGCGGTACTCGCCGAGGCGCGGGAGCGATCCGACGGCCCGGACGCGTCGTGACCGAGCGCGCGAAGTACGAACGACCCTCGGAGATCCGTGGTGCTTCGGCGGCGAAGGGGTTCTGGCTCGCCCGGGTGTTGCGAGTCACAGTCGGCAAGCTCCTCCTCGCGCTGTTCCGGGTATCGCTGTGCGGCGCCGAGAACATCCCTGCCTCGGGCGGCGCAATCCTCGCCGGCAACCACATCTCCTACGGCGATCCGGTGCTGTTGTGGTGCAAGTCGCCGCGGGCGACGCACTTCATGGCCAAGTCCGGCCTGTGGGACGCGGCGTGGCTCGGTTGGGCGCTCGACCACTTCTGGGCGTTTCCCGTGCATCGCGGGACCGCGGACCGGGAGGCAATCCAGGTCGCGACGAGATTGCTGGGTCTGGGCGAGCTCGTGGGGATCTTTCCTGAGGGCACGCGCAACCTCGACGGTCAGGCCGAGGCGCAGGGCGGCGTGGCGCTGATCGCGATGCGATCGAATGTCCCGGTGATTCCCGTGGGCATCGCCGGCACCCAGAAGATCCGGCCTGAAGGCACGAAGCTCGTGCGGTTTCCCAAGGTCACGATCTGCTGCGGCACGCCGATCTGTCCTGACGAGATCCCCGGCGAGGGCCGCAAGGAGCGCGTCGCGGCGATGACCGCCGAGATCATGCGCTGCATCGCCGAGCAGCTCGACCGGGCGAGGAGTCAGTAGCGTGGAGGTTCGAGTCGCGAGGTACGCGGGCGTGTGCTACGGGGTAGAGCGCGCGCTCAAGCTTGCCGAGGAAGCCTCGGCGGGAGGTCAACGCGTGAAGACCCTCGGCCCGCTCATCCACAACCCCCAGGCGGTCGCTGCGCTGCGGGACCAGGGCGTGGAAGTGGCGGGGTGTCTCGATGAGGTCGCTGACGGCACTCTCGTGATTCGCACCCACGGCGTTGACCCGGCGATCATCGCGCAGGCCAGGGGCAAGGGACTCGACGTCGTCGATGCCACGTGCCCCTTCGTGACCAAAGCGCAGAAGGCCGCCGAGCAGCTCCGGGCCGAGGAGTACGCGCTAGTGGTGGTAGGGGAGGCGGACCATCCCGAGGTCGAGGGCATCGTTGCGCATGCCGGTGGCGACGCCATCGTCATCGGGTCGGCGGACGAGCTGCCGGCGCGGCTGCCGTCTCGTCGCGTGGGGATCGTGGTTCAGACGACGCAGTCTCCTGAGCGTTTGGCTGCCGTGGTCGATGCGCTCCTCCCTCGCGCCAACGAGCTACGCGTGTTCAACACCATCTGCTCGGCGACCGAGCAGCGGCAGAAGGCCGCCGAGGAGCTCGCGGGCGATGTCGACGTGATGATCGTGGTCGGCGGTCACAACTCGGGCAACACCAAGCGCCTCGCCGAGATCTCGCTGACCGTGAACCCGCGCACGTACCACGTCGAGACCGCCGAGGAGCTCGAAGCTGCGTGGTTCGAGCGCGCCGAGACGGTCGGGGTGACTGCGGGGGCGTCGACCCCTGACGAGCAGATCAGGGGCGTCATATCGGCGGTCGAGGCGCTGGACGCGTGATCGGCCGCGCCGACTACGGGGGTCGGCCGAGCGTCTCGACGGGCGGGTTGGTCGCCTCGGTCGAGGAGTCGAGTCCCGCCGCCCGCGCCGGCATCGCCGCCGGCGACACCATTCTTGCCGCCGACGGTCACCGCCTCGCTGACGTGCTTGACTGGCAATGGTTCTCCGACGGCGACAAGGTGGGACTCGATGTCGCACGCGGCGCCGAGACAGTTCGGTGCACCCTCGAGCGAGAACCTGGTGAGCCCTGGGGCATCGAGTTCACCGCCGCCGTGTTCGACGGGGTTAGAACGTGCCGCAATGCGTGCGCATTCTGCTTCATGACCCAACTGCCTGCGGGCCTCAGGCGCTCGCTCTACCTGCGCGACGACGACTTCCGCCTGTCCTTCCTGCAGGGCAACTTCGTGTCGCTCACGAACCTGTCTGATGCAGATGTGGCACGCATCGTCGACCAGCGGCTGAGCCCGCTCTACTTCTCGCTCCATGCCGTCTCACCGGACGTTCGCGGCCTGCTGGTGTGCGCGCGGGAGGATCGAGCGCTCGAACGCGCGGACCAGCTGCTGGAGGGCGGTATCGAGCTGCACGTCCAGATCGTGCTGGTGCCCGACGTGAACGACGCCGACGAACTGGAGAGGAGCCTTGCTTGGCTGGCCGAGCGAGAGGGCGTCGCCTCGGTCGGCATCGTGCCCCTCGGCTTCACGAGGTACCAGGACGCGTTCCGTCGCTCATACGAGCATCCCCGGGACGCGTGCGCGGTGATCGACGAGGTCGCGCCGTGGCACACCGCGATGCGTGAGGCGTACGGCACGGGGTGGGTCTACCTCGCCGACGAGTTCTACCTTGCGGCCGGACGTGAGCTGCCTCCAGCCGAGGACTACGATGACTTCCCGCAGTACGAGAACGGGATCGGTCTTGCGCGCTCGTTCGTCGACAGCCTCGAGGAACTGGGCCACGAAGTGCGCGCCGCGGCCGATGCGCTGGAGCAGCGGGGGAATACCGCCGTCATTGTCACGGGGGATCTGTTCGCACCCGCGCTGGACGGGGTGCTGTCGCGAATCCTCGGCGGTGCTGGTGGGAAGTGCGGGCACGGAGGCGTCCGAGTGCTCGCCGTGGGGAATCGATTCTTCGGGGGGAACGTGGGCGTTACGGGAGTTCTCACCGCCGAGGACATCGTGCGTGGCGTGGACGACGACGCTGCGGCGATGGGCGGCCCCGGGGGCGGGACGACCTACCTCGTGCCCGATGTCGTCCTCAACGCCGACGGCCTCACGCTTGACGACGTGCGGGGATCCGAGCTGGGCGAACGGAGTGGCCAGCAGGTCCGTCTGGTATCCTCAGACGCCCGCGGGCTGGTCGAAGGCTTGTCGGCGCTCGCATTTCCCAGCCTGTAGCAATCGAACACGCATCGAAGAGGGAGAACCCGTGGGACTTCCCATCGTAGCCGTGGTCGGTCGACCCAACGTCGGCAAGTCCACGCTCGTCAACCGCATAGCCCAAGCGACCGAGGCCATCGTTCACGAGGCCCGTGGTGTCACGCGCGACCGCAGCTATCACCGTGCGGACTGGAACGGCGTCGAGTTCATGCTCATCGATACCGGCGGCATCGAGGCCGGGTCGATCGACGAGTTCCAAGCGTCCATTCGCGACCAGGCCCTGCTTGCCGCCGAGGAGGCCGACGTCATCGTCTTCCTGGTGGACGGGCGAGTCGGCCTCGTTCCAGACGACGAGGAAGTCGCACGCATCCTCAAGCGCGCCAAGACGCCGACGTTCGTCGCCGTCAACAAGATGGACACCCCTGGACGTGAGGAGGCCATTCACGAGTTCTGGCAGCTCGGCCTTGGCGACCCGTGGCCCGTCTCGGCGACCCACGGGCATGGGACCGGCGACCTGCTCGACGAGGTCGTCAAGTTGCTTCCGGAGCGGGAGCCCGAACCCGAGGCCGGCGAGATCGACATCGCGATCATCGGCCGTCCGAACGCCGGCAAGTCATCCCTGCTGAACCGTCTCGCGGGACGGGAGCGTGCCATCGTCTCGGATGTCGCCGGCACGACTCGTGACGCGGTGGATACCCTCATAGAGCGCGACGAGACGAGCTACCGGCTCATCGACACCGCCGGGCTTCGCCGCGCGGCCAAGGTCGAGGAGGATGTCGAGTACTACGGGTTCGTCCGCGCGATGCGTGCTATCGACCGCGCCGACATCGCTCTGCTGGTCATCGACTCGACCATCGGACTCACCGACCAGGACCAGCGCATCGCAACCTTCGCCGAGGAGCGCGGCTGCGGCATGATCATCCTGCTGAACAAGTGGGACGCACTCGAGACCCTTGAGGACAAGGAAGCGCTGCTCGTCAGGATCTCGGACCGCCTGAACTTCGTCGGCTACGCGCCGGTCCTGCGAATCAGCGCTCTCACCGGCCGAGGGGTCGACAAGATATTCGCTCTCGTCGACGGGGTCTACGAGAACTACAACCGTCACATCTCCACGAGTGCCCTCAACAAGTTGCTCACCGAGATGCGTGAGTTCGGGCATACCGTGAACAAGGCGGGCAAGACGCTGCGCGTGAACTACGTGACCCAGACCCGTACGGCGCCACCCGGATTTACGTTCTTCGCGAATCACCCCACGCTCGCCGACGATAACTTCAAGCGTTACGTGGAGAACCGCATGCGCGAGCGCTTCGATTTCCAGGGGACCCCGATCTTCCTGCGGTTCCGGGAGAAGGATTCGTGACCGAGACCGCCTTTCGGTTCTTCATCGTGGCCGTGACGTCCTACCTCATCGGCGGAATTCCGTGGGCGCTTGTGATCGGCAAGGCGTTCTACGGCATAGATGTACGGACAGCGGGTTCCGGCAACCTGGGGGCCACCAACGTCTATCGTGTCCTAGGCCGCAACGCCGGGCTGACCACGTTCGCGCTTGACGCACTCAAGGGTGCGAGTGCCGTGGCGGTCGCGTTGGCGGTCGTTCCGGCCAGCGCGTACGGGGACGTGCCTTCCGCGACGTGGAACCTGACCACGTGGGCGGAGATCGTCGCCGCGCTGACGGTCATCCTCGGCCACTCCTACTCGCCGTATATCGGGTTCAAGGGCGGTAAGGGAGTCGCGACTGCCGCCGGTGCGCTCGCGGTGCTGACGCCGATCGTGATACCCATCGAGCTTGCGGTGTGGTTCGCGGTCGTGTGGGTGACCGGGATGGTGTCGGCAGGTTCAGTGACGATCGCCGCGCTGTACCCGGTGCTGGCCTACGTCTTCTACCGCGACCACCCCGCGGTCGTGATCTTCGCGCTCGCAGGCGCCGCGCTGGTCATCTGGCGGCACCGCGCGAACATCGCCCGTATCGTCCGAGGCGAGGAAGCTACGGTATCGTGGGCTCGGGCGGGCGCTCGGCGCCGCCCGACTACCGCGGCAAGCTCGGGGCGCGAACCCGTGTCCGAGAGGACTGACGATCGGAGGCGTGTCTAGTGCGGATCGCAGTGATCGGTGCCGGTTCGTGGGGAACCGCGGTCGCGTGGCTTCTCGGATCCAACGGCCACGACATCACGATGTGGGCGCGCGAGCCCGAGATCGCCGAGTCGATCAGCGCGAGGCACTGCAACCCGACCTACCTCACCGCGGTGAACCTCCCGCACTCCGTATCGGCGACCACCGACTATGAGCGCGCCGTACAAGGTGCTGAACTCGTGGTCATGGTGACCCCGACGATCGGCATGCGCGAGACCGCGATCCACCTGC
This sequence comes from uncultured Eubacteriales bacterium, assembly GCA_964354945.1. Classification (GTDB taxonomy): domain Bacteria; phylum Actinomycetota; class Coriobacteriia; order Anaerosomatales; family CAVXGS01; genus CAVXGS01. The sequence goes on along the minus strand of CAYHCN010000006.1, from coordinate 3,725 downwards.
AGCCGTTCATCGCCGATGCCACGCCGGTCGTGTCACTGGCCAAGGGCCTCGAGAAGGACACGCTGCTGCGAATGACCGAGGTCCTCGAGGACGTCCTCGGCAACCGGGCGCGTCTTGCGGCCCTCTCGGGCCCCAACCACGCCGAGGAGGTGTCCACCGGAGTGCCCTCGGCGACGGTCGTGGCGTCCTACGCCGACGAGACCGCCCGCTTCGTCCGAGATGCCTTCTTTTCGCCGACGTTTCGCGCGTACACCAACTCCGACGTGATCGGAGTCGAACTCGGGGGTGCGACCAAGAACGTCATTGCGATCGCTGCGGGCGCTACGGACGGGCTCGGCTTCGGCGACAACACCAAAGCCGCGCTCCTCACGCGCGGTCTGGCGGAGATGAGCCGCCTCGGCGAGGCCATGGGCGCCAAGCCGATCACGTTCATGGGCTTGGCGGGCATGGGCGACCTCATCGCCACGGCGATGTCGCGCCATTCGCGCAACCGCCTCCTCGGCGAGATGATCGCTCAGGGGAAGACGGTCGAGGACTTCTACAACGAGACCCACATGGTCGCCGAGGGCGCGACGGCAGCGCTCACGATTGACCAGCTGGGCAAGCAGCACGCCATCGACATGCCCATCACCCACGTCGTTCGGAGCGTGCTCTACGAGGGAGCGTCACTTGCCGACGCGATCGGGTACCTCCTCGGCAGGGACGCCAGCGACGAGCTCCACAGCATGGGGCTCGCCGAGGACTAGGAGGTTCTTCCGTGGACCGTGTGCTGATCGCCCCATCGATACTGTCTGCCGACTTCACCCGACTCGCCGATGCGATCCGTGTAATGGAGAGCGGGGGAGCGGACTGGGTCCACGTCGACGTGATGGACGGGCACTACGTCCCAAACCTGACTATCGGCCCTCCGGTCGTGAAGGCACTCAAGTCGGAGACTGACCTGCCGCTCGACGTCCACCTGATGATCGCCAATACCGATGACACGCTGCAGTGGTACCTCGACGCCGGGGCCGACAGCGTCACCGTGCACTGGGAGTCGACCCGTCACGTTCACCGCGCGATCCAGAGTATCCACGCCGCCGGTCGCAAGGCCGGCGTGTCGGTGAACCCGGGAACGCCGGTCGAGTTCCTGCGCGACGTGCTCGCCGACATCGACCTCGTGCTGATCATGAGCGTGAACCCGGGTTTCGGCGGCCAGGCGTTCATCCCGCGTGCTGCCGAGAAGGTCGCCCAGCTCGCAGAGCTCTGCGAGGCGGAGGGCGTGTCGCCGATCATCCAGGTCGATGGCGGCATCAACGTCCAGACCGCGCCGTTCGTGACGTCGATGGGCGCGCGCTGCCTCGTGGCCGGCAACGCGGTGTTCGGCGAAGCTGATCCCGCTGCCGCCATCGACGCCATCCGGCGGTCGGCCGAAGAAGCGATCTAGGAGGCGGCGATGCCGACATCGGCCGACGGAACGCCGATCGGCGGACACGCCGAGGTCGGCGGCGCCGAGGTCGACGGAGGCGAGGAGCAGGTCATCGAGCGCCAACGGTCCGCGCGACTCCTCGCCGAGCAGACGTGGCCCGAGTTCTTCCGTTCTCTGGCCATCCGGACCGTCGTGACCGTCGCTCTCGTCCTGGCGGTCTTCTTCGTTCTCAAGCTGATTCTTCGCTAGGGCGAGACCTTCGCAGCGGACCGCGCAGGGCACTGTGCGTGACCGAACAGCCCCTTACCTGCTAGAATCCACATCGCTTTCTTCAGGGCGGGGTGAAAGTCCCCACCGGCGGTACAGCCCGCGAACCCCGAAAGGGGCCGATCCGGTGAGATTCCGGAGCCGACGGTCACAGTCCGGATGGGAGAAGAAGGATCGCTCGTGCGTCTGTTCACGGACGTCTCATCGCTTGTCGCCGACGTGTACCTTCGCGAGGCCTACCGCCTCGCCGAGAAGGGCCGCGGTGCCACTGCACCGAATCCACTCGTCGGCTGCGTCCTCGCGAGACCTTCGGGCGACATCGTCGGACGAGGCTTCCATCCCCGCGCGGGACAGCCTCACGCCGAGGTGTTCGCGCTCGCTGACGCAGGCCCGGCCGCCCGGGGCGCGACTGCATATGTGACGCTCGAACCGTGCGCCCACCACGGTCGTACCCCTCCGTGTGTCGAGGCCCTGATCGCCGGCGGGATTGCCCGCGTCGTCGTCGGGATGCGCGATCCCAATCCCGAGGCGCGGGGAGGCGTCGAGAAGCTCCGCGATGCGGGTGTCGAGGTCGAGTTCGCGGAGGAAGAGGCGCCCTTCGCCCAGCAGAACGAGGGCTGGCTCAAGCGTCTCGCAACCGGACTGCCGCTCGTTCGCGTGAAGCTCGGGTTGTCGCTCGATGCTCGTCCGGCATTCGTCGCAGGTGAGAGGGCGGCGATGACTGGCGCGTCAGGGCGGAAGGTGACTGCGTGGCTCAGGTCGGTCTCGGACGCCGTGGTCGTGTCCGCCGCAACGGTCAATGCCGACGACCCCGCGCTAACCGTGCGCGACACAGATGGCACGTTGGCGGAGCGCCAACCGCTGCGAGTGGTGCTCACGCGGATGGAGCTGCCCCTCGCCTCATCGCGGGTTCTGAGCGATTGGGCGGGGCCTGCGGTCGTCCTTGCCCCGTCAGACGCCGCCACCGCAGCGATGGATGCTCTGGGGGGCGGCGTGCTCGTCGAGCCGTACGACGCAGCCCTTGGACTGCGCGGTGCATTCCTCGAGCTAGGTCGGCGTGGCCTGTCGGATGTCCTCGTGGAACCGGGCCCGCGGCTCTTCACTGCGTTGGTGCGCCAAGGCTTGGTCGACGAACTGGTGACGGTCACGGCAGGCGGCCTCGCGGGTGCCGATGCACCCGGGATGTACCGGGGACGTTCCGAGCGCCTGGACGATTCGTTGTGTCACACGCTGGCGCCGGTCGAAGCGGGTATCGTGGGGGACGTTGCCGTTGCCGTCTGGCGCCCCGCGCCGGACGCGAAGTCGTAGCAGGTCGAAAGGAGCGCGCCCGATGTTCACCGGGCTCATCGAATCACAAGGGATCATCACTCGGGTCGACCGCAAGGACGGCGGGGCCCTGCTCGAGGTCTACGCGCCCGAGTTCGGCCGCGACATGGCCATCGGTGACTCCGTCGCCGTTGACGGCGCCTGCCTCACCGTTGTGAAGTTCATCCGCGGCGCGTTCATCGCCGACGTCAGCCAGGAGACCCTCGAGCGCACCACGCTGGGAGGCCTGAAGCCGAGCAGTAAGGTGAACCTCGAGCGTGCACTACGTCTCTCCGACCGGCTCGGCGGCCATCTTGTGACCGGCCATGTCGATGGCATCGGACGGTTGCTGCTCCGCCATCACTCGGGCAACGCGACCGTCTACCAGTTCCAGGTGCCACCTTCGCTCATGCCCTACGTGGTGCCGAAGGGGTCGATCGCCGTCGACGGCATCTCGCTGACGGTCGCCCAGATGAAGGGTGAGAGCTTCGCCGCAGCGGTCGTCCCTCATACCGAGGAAGTCACCTCGCTCAAGGAGAAGCCCATCGGGTCGCCGGTGAACCTCGAGGCCGACATTCTGGGCAAGTACGTGAAGCGGTTCGTGGAAGTGTATGGCGGTGGCGGCCGGTCGTCGTCCGACACGCCACGCAAGGGCCTTGGCGACATGCTCCGCGAGTTCACGGACGGGCGGTAAGGCCATGACCGACGCTCGCAACGGCCATCCGACACACAAGCCCGAGCCGCA
>CAYHCN010000005.1:0-18217 GCA_964354945.1 uncultured Eubacteriales bacterium | reverse complement strand
AGCCGAGTTCCGTGACGGCTCGCAGCACGATCTCTGCGAGTGGCGCCGAGCCGACACGGCCGCGTGCTCTTCGCACGGCCGAGACGACGCGCTGGACCGCCATCCGGTCCGCTTCGCCCAGGCCCTCGAGATCGCCGAGCATCGCGTCCCACAGCCCGACGCGCTGCTCTCTTCGCGCCGTCGAAAGGGTCCACAGGGCGGTGGCCGACACTCCGCCGATCGGCGATGCGAGAACCGTGGTCAGCGCGAGCTCGTCCTGGGGGTTGGCGACCACAGCCATCAGCGAGCGCACGAGCAGGACCTCGGGGCGTGTGAGGAAGTCGCCTCCCCCAACGATCACCGCGAAGCCCTGCCGACGAAGCGCATCCGCGAAGATGGCGGCCTTGTTCCACGACCTGATCAGGACCGCCATGCCCGCCGGGTTGACGCCGTGCCGGTCGCGCAGCTCGGCGAAGCGTGCGGCCACTTCGGCGGCCTCCCGCCCGCGCCCGATCTCCGTGGTCCCGCCGGGACGGTCCACGACGAGCAGCTCGATTCGCGGCTCGCCGAGTGGCAGCACCGGTTCTTCAGGCTCCTTCCGGCCATGCTCCAGCGCGAGCAGCTCTCCATCGAAGTACTCAGCGGAGCCAAAGACGCGGTTCACGAAGTTGAGAACGTCGCCATGCGATCGGTAGTTGAGTGCGAACTTGATTGGCTCGACCCCGGTCCCCATCGCCTCGTCGCGGTGCCGCCGGTAGACCTCGATCTCGGCGCCGCGAAACCGGTAGATGGACTGCCGCTCATCGCCGACGGTGCACAGGTTCGGCCCGCTGACCGCCCGGACCAGCGCGAGTTGCAGCGAGTCCGTGTCCTGGAACTCGTCGACCATGACCAGCGCGAACAGCTCGCGGTACTCCGAGGCAAGCTCGGGGTGCTCGGCGAGCACCCGCCGCGCACAGATCTGCAGGTCGTCGAAGTCGAGCAGCGAGCGCTCCACCTTCGCCTCCCCGAACAGGCGCTCGTACTCCACCGCGAGGGAGACGAGTGCTTCACCGAGCGGTCGAAGCGCCAGTGCGAGCGCTTCGCGGCGCAGCAAAAGCCGCTGACTCGCCAAGTCAGCGAGGAGCTCTGCCGCGACGCCATTCTTCAGGCCCGCGCTCTTGGGAAGCGTCCGCAGCTCGAGCCAGACCGCGTGCCCGATCTCGCTCGCCGGGGTCTCGCTTGCGTCGAGTGAGCACAGCCTCTCGGACACCTCCCGGCACTGACCGATCCCGGTGGCGACCTTCGCTCGAGAATCGTTGCAGGCCTCGAGGTCGGCGGCGGCGGCACGCAGCACGTCGAGCGCCTCGGCAAGGAGCCGGCTCGCATCCACGACCGGCTCGAGCTCGAGTGACTCGGCAGACATGCCCCGCTTGATGAGCTCGTGCCGCATGCTCGCGACCGCCTCGAAGACGCGCGCATAGCCGTAGTCGCCGAACAGCCGTGTCGCGTTCGAGTCTCGCCCAATGGCAGCGCGAGAAGCGGTCTCGAAGGCCTGCTCGGCGAGCTCGCCGGCGGTGACGGTGTCGGCAACGCCGAACCGTGGATCGAGTCCCGCACGCAGTGCGTTGTCGCGCAGCAGTCGACTGCAGAACCCGTGGATCGTCGAGATCCACGCCACATCCACCGCACGGGCCTGATCTTGGAGTTCCGTCCGTGCGCGGAGCGTCTCGCGAATCCGGTCCGCGAGCTCCCCCGCTGCCTTGTCGGTGAACGTGATGGCGACGATGCGATCGACAGTCGTCGGCGTCCACGATGCGGTCTGCATCCGTGCGTCCAGAGCATTCACGAACCGCTGGGTGAGTGCTCGCGTCTTGCCCGAGCCCGCGCCGGCGTCGACGACCACGAGACCCGACAGGGTCTCCGCGGCTTGCTTCTGGGCCTTGTTCAGCTCCATCAGCGCATCACCTTCGGACAGAAGGCGGCGGCAAGGCAGTAGGTGCACGTCTCCTTCGTCGCCGGTTCGGGCTCGATTGCGCCTTCGAGGATCCCGTGAATCGACGCGAGTGCAAGTTCGCGAGCGGCGGCGATGGCTCTCTCCACGCCCTCCCCGTCGGTACCGTCGGAGTAGGTGCGGCCCTGCCCGAGAGGAACGTCCAGGTCAGCACGCCAGAAGCCGCGTGCATCCAGTGAAGCCAGCGACCGGTAGACTCCTCCCGCGACGGGCTGATCGAGACTGTGGCTCGCGATCGACGCGTAGAGCGGTATCTGAAGTACCCGTTGCCGTTCCCAGCCGGCAAGGCCGTGCACCCTGCTCCCGAGTTTGTAGTCCGTGACCACGACACCCTGTGATCCGATGTCGATCCGGTCGACCCTGCCCCGAAGCGAGACCGGGCCCGTGCCGGACTCGACCTCGAAGCTGAACTCCCATTCCGTTGCCACCGGCCTGTATCCCGGCAGGAATGTGGCGTCGTCCTCGACGATCGAGCGGGCCCGCTGGCGGGCGACGGCCATGTCCAGCTCCTCAGAGAGGCTCATCGATCCGCCGTCGCGCCGGTCGGATTCGACCTCGTCTGCGACCTCGTCGAAGACCGTCAGGGCGTCCTCGACAGTGGACTGATCGACGCGCTCCATGCCGAGCCGCGCGGGCAACCGCTGGTAGAACAGCGCGAGCATCTCGTGGGCCCTGGTCCCCATCTCGCGCGCGTCGAGCGCCGCGTCGATGTCTCGTGGCCGCACGCCGCGCTCTAGGAACCACCGGTATGGGCAAAGGGCGTAGACCTCGAGTTCCGTCACCGAGAACACCGGACGCGGCGCCGGATCCCCCTTCTCGTCCCGGATGAGAGTAGTCGAGAGAGGTCGCCGCAGCAGACGATCGCCCTGCTCCACGAGCCGGCGAGCATCGCGACGGTGGCTGGTGAACGCGGGGACCGCCTCGGAGAGGTCCGACAGCAGGAGGCTCGACTGCGGTAGCGCTTCGGGCGGCGGGGGCAGCTCCCCCGTGTCGCTCGGGGGCACGTAGAGATCGACGATGTCCTCCCAGAACACCGAGGGTCTGATCGACTCGCCGCCAGAACCCGACGACTGGCGCACGAGGACGAGGCGCTCTCTCGCTCTGGTGACGAGCGTGTAGAAGAGCATCCGCTCGGACAACCGCTCCTCGGTGCCGCCCCGTCCGCCGAGAAGCCGTTCGATTCGCGCCTGGAGGGGTTCGGGCTTCTCCGCCGAGAACTCGGTGGCCGTTAGACCAGCAACGACGAGGACGTCGAAGCGCCTCGAGCGGGCTCGTGTCACATCGAGCATTTGAACCGCGCCGCCCTGCGCCGCCGAGCGCGCCGACACCGGCATTTCCGGAAGCGACGAGGCGAGGTTGGTCCCGGAAATGACTCCGTCGAGCTGCGCTGCCTCCAACACCGCTTGCACGACACAGCGGTGGGCCGAGGCGTCCGCCACATCTCGCGCGCTGACTCCACCTGCGGCTGCACCCCTTGAGAGGAACGCCGCTTCGAGGAGTCCGTCTGCCAGTGCCTTCCATATTCTGACAGTCTGGCGGTCGGCGGGCGCTGCCACCGCCTGCCGGGCCGCGTGCACGGCGCGACCCGCAAGCTCGGAGCTCCGGGCGATCGCATCGAGCATCCTGCGGACATCTGATGTGCGGGAGCGGCGCCACCGGCGGTCAAGGACCGCCACCTCGTCGCCGCTGATACCGCTGTAGGGGCTGCTGAGGAAGGCCAGGACATCGGTCCTCGACCCATCGCCCGCTGCGGCGGCGAGCAGTCCCAGCAGCGCTCGCCCGTAGTCCGTCTGGCCCAAGGTGAGCACGATATCAACGCCGAGCTTGACGCCTCGCTCATCGAGGGCCGTCGCAAGACGGTGAGCGCGGCTCCCAGGCCGACGGAACACCACGGCGATGCGATCGGGGGCTATCCCCGCCTCGACGCTCTGCTGGACGGCTTGGGCCACCAGTTCGATCTCGGCTTCTTCTCCCGCAGCCGAACACAGCCTCACTCGGCCACTTGGCTCGATCGATTCAGAACCCGTGGCCCGATAGAGCCTGGCTTCCAAGAGCGCCAGCTCGTCGTCGCGCTCCAGCTGCGGACACTCCTCCAGGCTCGCTCCCTGCTCAACGAGGCGCTCTACGAGCGAGGCAAAGGCCTCGGTCGCCGGAAAGCCCCGCTGCCACGTCAGCCCGATCCGCACGTCTGCCTTGGTGCTGGCAGCGACGAGCAGCCGCTCTTGAGCCTCAGAGAGATCCGGAAAGCGGTTCAGAACCACCAGGCCGAGCTCCGGGAGGTCCAGCCCGGCCATGACGGCTGCGGCCCGCGCGGGTTCGATCAGACCGAGCGCATCTAGCGCCTGTTCGTAGCGCGAAACGATGTACCGAATCTCCCGCATCTCGGGCGTGGGTGCGGGCATCTTCGAGCTAGAGTTACATAATCTTGCCACCGCAAGTGCGAGAACCTCGACGAACCCGGGGGTTCGAGCGCTTGCGGCGATTGCATCGAGCGGCGACGTCTGCACCGCTCGGATCACAAGGGCGTGACGGACGAGTCGGCGAACGAATCGCTTGCCGTCCCCTACCTCTGCCCACAGAGCTTCTGCCCAGCGGTCCAGGGTTGAGATCTGGACGCCCACGGGCGCCTTCCTCGAGAGCTCAGCACGCGCTCGGCGCATCTCGGAGCCGGACGGCAGAAGCAGAGTCGCGCGCCGACCGCAGGCGGCCTCGGCGACGATGGCGGCGTGTAGCACGCCGGTCTTGCCTGAGTTGGCGCGACCGGTCACCAAAGAAAGTGGCACGACACTCCCTTTCCCTCGGGAAGTATCATGCCACGGCTGTCTGACAGGTGAGAATCAGGCCGATTCCGTCTGGGAGTACTTGCTAACCCCCTCGCGAATCTCCTTGACCTTCTTCCAGGCGGCCTCTTCGTCCCGACCGAGATAGTGGTCCACTCGCCCGGCGATGCGCCCTGCAACCACTTCGGTACGGTCGGCGAGATCCTTCGCCGCCCCGGCGGCTCGGTTCGCCTCGTCCGCGATCCGGCGCCTCAGCCGCCAGCCCTCAACGGGGGCAAACAGCAGGCCCAGGATTGCGCCAAGGACAAGACCTACCAGGCTGCCAATGAGGAAGAACTCGACATCCCTGCGCACTACTCCGCTCCTTCGGTCTGGGGGAGATCCGCCTCGGTCAGGATGCGGTATATCCGCTCAAGGTCGTCTTCGCCGTGGAAGTCGATCTCAATGCGTCCCTTGGTTTTCGTCATTCGCACCCGCACGCCGGTGCCGAGCATCTTTCGCAGCTTCCTCGCGACGATCTTGAAGGAGCGAGGTGCCGGCGGTTTCGGCTCGTGCTCGCCCTGTCCGGCGAGATAGAGTCGCGCCAGGCTCTCGACGTCCCGAACCGACAGACCCTCGTCTACTGCCTTGTGCGCAAGCCTGGTACGAGAAACGTCCTCCGGGAGTGCCAGGATTGCCCGGGCATGCCCCGCCGACAGCTTGCCTTGGTAGACCAGCTCTTGGACCTCCTCCGGAAGATCCAGGAGTCGCATGGCGTTCGTAATCGTGGAGCGCGACTTCGAGACCTTGTCCGCCAGCTCGGCCTGCGTCATCTGGTACTCGTCGAGCAGTCGGCGATACCCACGCGCTTCTTCGATGGCGTTCAGATCCTCGCGCTGCAGGTTCTCGATGAGTGCGAGCCCCAGCGACTCCGCCGAGGTAGCTGAGATCACGCGCACAGGAACCTTCTCGAGACCCGCAACACGAGCTGCTCGCCACCGCCGTTCACCTGCGATGATCTGGTACTGGTCGCCGAGTGGACGCACGATGATCGGCTGGAGGAGACCTACCCGCCGAAGCGACTCGGCGAGCTCGCGAATGCCCTCGTCGTCGAGGTCGGTACGGGGCTGGTCGGGATTGGGGGCTATGAGGTCCAGGGGGAGTTCGGCGATTGCATCGAGTTCGCCCGATTCCTGTGATGCGCCGGGGATGAGTGCCGACAGACCGCGGCCGAGTCCACGCTTAGACACGTTGCACCACTTCCTCTGCCAATCGACGATAGGCGTCGGCACCTTTGCCGTTGGGGTCGTAGAGAGTCACAGGCTGACCGAAGCTCGGGGCCTCGGAAAGCCTGACCGTACGCGGGATCTTCGTCCGGAACACCTTCTCGCCGAAGAAGTCCTGGACCTCTTCGACCACTTGCGCCCCAAGACGTGTTCTCGAGTCGTACATGGTCATCACCACGCCGAACACCTCGAGATCTGGATTGAGATGCGTCTTGACGAGTCTCACGCTGTCGAGGAGTTTCGACAGGCCCTCGAGCGCGTAGTACTCGCACTGTATGGGGATGATGAGGCCTTCGGCGGCCGTGAGTGCGTTCACCGTGAGCAAACCCAGCGACGGGGGGCAATCGATGATGATCACGTCGAAGTCGCCTCGAACCCGCTCCAGCGACGACTTCAGCTTCGTCTCGCGACTCATGGCCGAGACGAGCTCAATCTCGGCGCCGGCGAGCTGGATGGTGGCTGGGACCACGAACACGCCCTCGATTGCCACCGGCTCTATCACGGTCTCGATCTCCGCGTCGCCGAGGAGCACATCGTACACGCACAGCTCGCGCTGGTTCTTGTTCAGACCAAAGCCCGACGTGGCGTTTCCCTGCGGGTCGAGATCCACAAGGAGCACGCGCTGACCAAGATCGCCGAGCGCCGCGGCCACGTTCACGGCCGTCGTGCTCTTGCCCACCCCGCCCTTCTGATTCACGACCGCAAGTATCCTTGCGCGCCGTCTTTGAGCTGTCAGCTCCTCCACCGGCACCCCCCTTCGTCCTCAAGACAGGTCGGATTATAGGTCTGTTCGAAGGTTCAGGGAACCTGGAGTACGATGTTTCACGTGAAACATCCGACCGACGGACAAGAATCCACGAATCATGAATCCTTGGCAGCGATTGCGGCCAAGGATCTGCACGATCTCGACATCGAGGTACCCTCCGAAGCGGTCGCGCAATGCTGCCTGTATCTGACCAAGCTACTCGAGGCGAACCAATCGGTTAACCTCACGGCGATTCGTTCCGTACAGGATGCACTGCGCCTTCACGTCGTGGACAGCCTCGCACCTCTGTCACACATCAATGCGGCACCCCATGGACCGCTGTGCGATGTGGGGAGTGGCGGAGGCTTTCCCGGAGTTCCCCTCTGCATTGCATCAGGCAGACAGGGCGTCCTGTTGGATTCGGCTCTGCGCAAGGTCACCGTCGTCGCGAACCTCCTCGACGCTCTCGACCTGACCGCGATCACCGCGATCCACGCCCGGGCAGAGGAGTATGCCGCGGGGCATCCCGGCCAGTTCTCAGTCGTCACCATACGTGCGGTGGCGGAGCTGCCCGTCTTGGTCGAGTACGCTTCTCCGCTGCTCGCCAAAGGCGGCCTGTTCGTTGCGCTCAAGGGGAGCCCCAGCCCTGAAGAAGTCGAGCGTGGGCAGCGAGCGGGCGAGATGTGCGGCCTTCGGCTCCGATCCACAAGCACGTACGCGCTTCCGCGGGGCGGCGAGGATCGTTGCCTCTTGGTGTTCGAATTGTCCGGCGAGCCGTCGACACGGCTGCCGCGGCCGGTCGGCCGAGCGTTGAAGCGCCCCCTGGCGTGATGTTCCACGTGAAACATCCCTTACGCGGCTGACCGATCTCTGCCAGTGCGCCGCGCAACGTGGCTTCTTGTCGACGCCTCGCAAGAGGCGGCTGAGGTCGGCGCTTCGGAGGGCGTTGTCGACCGCTACGCTCGTTTTCGGACGCTGCGTCGCCGCGCGGGATCCCAAACACCGGTACCCCAGTGTCTCTGGGGCGAGGGGCACCCCAACGCCACTCGGATGCCACCACCAAACCGAAAGCGGGCGCCTCTCGGCGCCCGCCCCCATGACTCAATGCTGAAGAACTCCTACTTGGGCGTCACCACTACTGCGCGGAACGGGTCTTCGCCCTCGCTGGAAGTGGAGACTCGCCGATCGTTCCGGAGTGCGACGTGGATGATGCGTCGTTCGTAGGCGTTCATCGGTCGCAGACGGATCGGACTTCCCTGGCGCGCCACGCGGTCTGCAGTGCGGCCGGCCATCTCCTCGAGCTTCTGACGGCGGCGGTGACGGTAGCCCTCGACGTCGACGATGACCGGGTAGCGAAAGCCGAGCCGCTTGTTCGTGATTGCGGAGACGAGTATCTGCAGCGCCTCCAGCGAGCGGCCGTGGCGACCAATCAGCACCGCTACATCGCTGCCGATGATGTCGAGGATGATCTCGCGCTCGTCTCCCTCGTACTCCTCGATCTCGGCGGCGATGCCGAACCCGTCGAGAATGCGCTTGAGCGTCTCGACTGCCGTGTCGGCGACCTTGTCGAGCTCCTCGTCGCTGTACTCCGTTTCCGGCTCCGACGCGAGTGAGGCTGGGGCCTCGCCTTCCGCTTCCTCGACTTCAAGCACGTCCCGAGCGACCCTCCGGGCCTCTTCTATCTCGTTGAGGGCTCCGGGCCTGATCCACACCCTCACTCGAGCGGGCTTCTCGCTCCCGAGACCGAAGACCTTGCGGCCCGGCTCGTCGAGCACTTCGTACTGCACGGCGTCCTGCTGGACGCCAAGCTCCTCGAGGGCAGCGTCGACGGCTTCTTCGACCGTCGCCGCCTCCTTGATGCACTCACGCTCCATACCTGGCTCCATTCAAAGGAGCGGTCGCTGACCGCTACTTCCGCTTGCGCTTCGAACCGCTTCCGGCGGGCTTCGATCCGGCACCCGCGGATGCGGAGTCGGTGGCTGACGCGCTGTCAGGCAGGGGCTTCCCGCGTGACACCGCCTTCGCGGCCTTCTCGTCGGCCCTCGCCTGCGCTGCCCGCGCCTCTTCGTGAGCGGTGTGTTCCTTGAGGTACTTCAGCTGGACCTGCTGCTGCGCGACGCCGATGAAGCTCGAGGTCACCCAGTACAGCAGGACGCCGGCCGGGCTGATCCAACCGAACCACAGGAAGAGGATCGCCATATAGCCGCCGATGAGCTTCTGCTGGCGCTCGCCCGGCATCAGCTGCTGAGGGAGCCAGATGCTCAGCCCGAACAACACGACGAGGATCGCGTAGGGGATTACAGCAACGAATCCCTGCAGCTTGAAGACCGTCTGCGGTGTCTTCGTAATGTTCGGCAGGAGGAAGTAGAACCGCACCGCGGCGTCGTAGGCCGGCGTCCCCGGTCCGAGCTGCTCGAAGTAGTTCATCAGGATGCCGGGCTTTTTGGCGCTCCCGCCCAGGACTTGGAACAGCGCGATGAAGATCGGCATCTGCAGGATCAACGGCAAGCACCCGCCGAAGGGGTTCACCTTGTTCTCCTGGTAGAACTTCATGGTTTCTGCCTGGAGAGTCTCCTTGTCGTCCTTGTACTTGACCTGCAGCTCTTTGAGCTTGGGCTGGATCCGCTGCATCTCGTACATGGACTTCGTCTGCTTGATGGTTAGCGGCATGAGCGCCAGCCGGAACAGCACGGTCAGCGCGATGATCGCGAGTCCCCAGTTCCCCAGGAAGCCGTAGAGGAACTTAAGGAGCTCGAATATCAATTCCTTGAAAGTGTTCCAGATCTCCATTAGGTAGTTCGTTCCTCCTCGTTCTGAGGGGTGTGGTCGTGTGTATGGCCGTGCAGCGTCTCAGGTACCGGGTCGTACCCGCCGGAAGCGAAGGGGTGGCACCGCGCCACACGGCAGATTCCCATCCACCCGCCCCGAACGACACCGAACCGCTCGACTGATGTTAGCGCATAGGAGGAGCAGGTCGGATAGTACCTGCACGACGGCGGGGTTATGGGCGAGATGAAGCGCTGGTAGAAGCGGATGCAAAGGATGACGGCACGCCGGGGAGCTAGGCGAATGGCCTCCGCAGCGGTCACGTCGTCACCCCGAGCGCCTCTAGCCTCGTGCGAAGGTCGCGGGCGAGGTCCGTGACCGGCGCCTGGAGTGTCGCAGGGCGGGCGAGAAGGAGGACGTCCCAGTTCGGCCACGGCCCGCCGGCCGTCCTGGTCGCTTCCCTGAGCAGGCGTTTGGCCCGATTGCGAACGACCGCTCCGCCCAGCTTGGTGCCGGCAACAAAGGCGACGCGGCCCTGAGGGCCGCGTTCTTGGGGCGTAGGGGATGCGAGGACCACGAGGGTTCGGCTGGTCGCTCTCGCTCCTTCACGGAAGATTCGATCCATCTCCCGGGACGACCTGATGGTCGTTGGGCGCACGGTGAGACGTCGGGCTAGGCGCTGAGAACGGCGCGGCCCTTGCGGCGGCGAGCAGCGAGGACGCGACGTCCTCCCTTGGTGGCCATACGGGCGCGGAAGCCGTGCGTCTTGCTCCGCTTGCGGTTGTTTGGCTGGTACGTGCGCTTCACGAATTCCTCCGATCGGTTCCCTCGTCTTGAGGGCAAAGCCCGACGATTATATGAGCGCTCCTGGGCAGTGTCAACGGCACCGGGCGTTTCGGCCGGCAACCGGGAGATCGGGCGGTCGGCGCACCGGCCTGTCTGGTCGCACGAACTGAACCCCCGGCCCCGACTGAGCCGTTTCCGCAGGTAGAGGAGCAACTCCAGGGAGCCCTTCCAAGTCACGCTGGAATCTGTGGATACTGTGGAAAACGCAGGAGCTACGATTGTGGACGCTGTGGATAACTGCCACAGTAGCGTTGTCCATGCCGGGTGCGCTTTGCTAGAATCCGCAGCGCTCGCAACCGTATTCCAGCAGCTCGCTCCAGCCTTGAAATTGGCCCCTCAGCCAGCAATACCGACCGTTTATCGGTCTTTGCGACCGTTCGTCCTTCAGCTCCAGTCCACGGGCCTGCAGGTGGTCGTGCCCCCTTGGGGGAGTGGGATCGATGGCATTCCACGCTTTCCACGGTGGGCGGGGCCTTGCCGGGTGCTTTCCACAAGCGGGAATGACTGAATCGGGCAGTGAACGGCACGGAGCAGCGGCGTTCGCTCGAGAATGCCGGGATTCGTTTCCTCGGAATCCACAGGTGTGGAAAGCGCTGTGGATAACTGCGGAAAGCTCCGCGGGGTCGGGTCGTTGTCGAGGGTTCGAGCGCAACGCTGCAGGTCAGAGACGTATTCAGAGAGTCGGTGGGGCTCTCGTGGGGGGCGACCGAGCGCCGACTGGCGCGGCTGGTCACCGGCAGATGTGGAAAGTGGGGGGTCTGTGAAGGGGTTCTATTCCGGGTCGCCGGCACCGTTGGCGGGCGTCAGGGAGGATGCGGCGTCGTCCTTCTTCGTCCCCGTCTCACCCCCGCGCAGCCCTGGCACTGCCGCGCTCGGTAACCCGGCCGCACCGGCACCTCATGTGAGGACCTGCTCGGCGAGGATCGCAGTCTACGACGGCGCGGGGGCCGCCCCTCGCGTAGAGGACGTCACGTCTTCGACTGTCTCGGGCTTCATCGAGGACCTCGCGGCGCGCATATATAGTCTCGCGCGCGAGGCGGGCGGGTCGATTCCGTACACGGTGGTCCGCGAGATTGCCGAGAACCTGGTCCACGCGGACTTCCGCGAGCCGGTGGCGTCGATCCTCGACGAAGGGCGGACGATCCGTTTCAGCGACCAGGGCCCCGGCATCGTCGACAAGGAGCGCGCGCTTCAGCCCGGCTTCACGACGGCGTCGGGCGACGCGAAGCGCTTCATCCGTGGGGTTGGTTCGGGGTTGCCGATCGTACAAGACTACGTCCGCTTCAATGGCGGCTCGTTGCTGGTCGAGGACAACCTCGGGTCGGGGACGGTCGTGACGATCCGCTCCGGCACCGCGCCACGCACTGCCGCCTCGCTGCGCTCGGCCACACTTGCGAACTCCGCGGCGGCGTCCGTCACTACGTCCACGGTTCCCGTTGGCGGTGAGGCGCTGTGGCCCAACGACCTGGTTCGCGAGACAGGACCCGTCGTCGTCCGGTCGTCCGGTCCTACGCTTACCCTGCGGCAGAAGCAGGTGCTCGCACTGGTCACCGAGACGGGTGGTGCGGGACCGAGCGTGGTGGCCAAGGAGCTCCTTATCGGGGTGTCCACGGCGTATCGGGATCTCGCGTCGCTCGAGGACCGGGGTCTGCTCGTGTCGGACGACGCGGGCCGGCGCACGGTGACAGAAGAGGGCCTCAGGACCCTCGAGACATTCATGGCCGGCTAACCAAGGAATCGAGAAGCGGACCCTAGATGACAACCACTATCGAGATCGAAGATGTCTGGTCCCAAGTGCTCGAGGCGATGCAGCCCGAGCTCAACAAGCCTGTGTTTCGAACCTGGATCGAGCACGCTGTTCCCACATCGATGACTGACGACGGCGTCCTCGTCGTCGCTGTGGAAACCCAGTTCGCGAGGGACTGGTTCGAGGGACAGTATTCGAACCTCCTGTGCTCGGCGCTGTCCACGGTCACGGGGATCCCGTCGACCGTGGAGGTCGTCGTCGACCCGTCGCACTTCGCATCCAATCAGCCGGCCGAGGCGACCGCCGTGGTCGAGCAGCCAGCCCCTCACGTGACGTCGTCCGAGAAGGCGCCCCAGACAGAGTCGGCCTTCAATCCCAAGTACACCTTCGACTCGTTCGTGGTCGGCGACTCGAACCGGCTTGCGGCGACCGCAGCCTTGGCCGTTGCCGATGAGCCTGGCGTGAAGTACAACCCCTTGTTCCTGTGGGGCGGACCCGGCTTAGGCAAGACGCACTTGCTCCACGCCATCGCGAATCACGTGAAGCGGCACTACCCCGGCAAGAACGTGCTGTATGTGACCTCGGAGCGCTTCACCAACGACTACATCAACTCCATGGCGAGTCGCGACAACAAGCGCATTGACCGATTCCGCCAGCACTACCGCCAGGCTGACGTGCTTCTGATCGACGACGTGCAGTTCCTCAAGGGCAAGGAAGGTACGCTCGAGGAGTTCTTCAACACGTTCAACTGGCTCAAGGATCTGGGTAAGGCGATCGTGTTGTCCTCGGACAGGGCGCCCAAGGACATTGACATCGAGGAGCGGTTCCGGAGCCGGTTCGCGAGCGGTCTTGCTGCGGACATCTCCCCTCCCAACCTCGAGACCCGTGTCGCGATCCTCAAACGGTGGAGCGAGACCGAGGGTCTTCCTGTGCCCGACGACGTGCTGATGTACATCGCCGACGCGTCGATGGCGTGCAACATCCGTGAGATGGAGGGCGCGATGACGAGGGTCTCGGCGTGGCACTCCCTTTCGGGCCGCCCGATCGACATCGAGCTCGTCAAGGAAGCCACGATGGGCCTGTTCCCCGAGCGGTCTACTCGGCCGATCTCCGTCTCGACGATTCAGCGCGAGTGCTGCCGGTACTTCCAAATCACCCACGCCGAGATAGTGGGCAGCAAGCGATCGCAACACATCGTCTATCCTCGGCAGGTCGCGATGTATCTCGCTCGAGAGCTTACCGATATGTCACTGCCGAAGATCGGCGAGGAGTTCGGGAACCGGGACCACACCACCGTCATGCATGCGACAAAGAAGATCAGCGAGCTAATGAGGTCACAACGCGAGGTCTACAACCAGGTCCAGTCGCTCACCAACGCAATCAAAGAGAAGAGCTAGGGCAAAGTAGGTTGTGGACAACGTTCTGGAGAACCTGCGCGTAGCGTGCGGATATCCAAGTCCCGGCTGTTGATGAGAAGCACCGGCTGTTGATGATGTTGATGGGGGTAGCACTACACCCACAGTCCGAAATGAATAGAGACGCCGCGTCTGACCTCGGCTGATCGGACCTGTCCACATATCCACAGACCGTAGTATGAAGATGATTATCTTGAGATAGAGAAGAGAAAGGACACTCATGAAGTTCAGCATCGCCAGAAGCGAGATGGCAGACGCGTTGACCGTTGTCGCGAAGGCGCTCTCGTCCCGGTCAACCCTTCCGATCCTTTCGGGCGTGCTGATCACGGCAGCCGACGGCAAGATCGAGCTCCAAGCTACGGACCTCGAGATATCGATCAAGCACTCCGCCGCGGCCTTGGTTGAGAAGGAAGGATCTGTCGTCGTTCCAGGCAAACTACTGACTGACATTGTCAGAAGCCTGCCCGAGGCGGCCGTTTCGGTCGAGACCGAAACCGAGAGTGCTCACGTCACCTGTGCCCAGTCTTCATTCACGGTGAGGACGTTGCCCGCCGCGGACTTCCCGAAGTTCCCCGAAGTGGCCATCGAAAAGCAGATCAAGATCGACGGCAAGGTCCTCTCTGCCACGGTGAAACAGGTCGGGAGGGCCGTCTCGAGGGACGAAACCCGAGCGATCATCACCGGAGTGATGATGGTGACCGAAGGACCATCCCTGAGGCTCGTCGCAACCGATTCATACCGCTTGGCGCTGAGGGAGCGCGTGCTCGAGACCGCTCCGGGCGAGGACATCGAGGTGGTCGTCCCGGGGAGAGCTCTCGACGAGGTCTCCCGGCTGGCACCGGCGACTGGGGAGGTAGTCATCGGCACCTCCCACAACCAGATCGTCTTCGAGCTTGGCCCCACGGTGTTTGTGACCAGGAAGATAGAGGGCAACTTCCCCAACTACCGCCAGCTTCTCCCCAAAGAGACGAACACCACGGTGGCGGTCTCTACCGAGGAACTGAACGCCGCAGTGAAGCGTGTTGCGCTGATGGCCCAGCACAACGCGCCGATCAAACTATCGGTGAACGTCGAGGACATGACGCTGGCACTGTCGGCGACGACACAGGACCTCGGTGATGCGAGCGAGGACCTGATGGTCAAGGCGGAGGGCGACAACGTGGATATCGCCTTCAACCACTCGTTCTTGCTCGACGGTCTGGCCTCGGCGGATACCGACGAGATCACGCTGTCGATCCAGAACTCGCTGAAACCCGGTCTCATCACCACACCCCAGGACGAGGGATTCGTGTACCTGCTGATGCCCGTTCGACTGACCTAGTGCCTCCGGGTGTCGCTGAGAATCACATCACTCGAACTCACGGACTTCCGCAGCTACGAGCGGCTCTCGCTTCAGCCGGACCCGCGCATCACCGTGCTCGCGGGACCGAACGCCGCGGGCAAGACCAACGTGGTCGAAGCGGTCCAGCTCCTGACGACAGGGGTCTCGTTCCGGAACCCGCTCTGGGCCGACCTGGTCAAATGGGGAGCTGGGGCTGCCCGAGCGACGATGATCGCGGAAGGAGACGGGCGAAAGCTCGAGGTGGGGCTCGACATCACCGCTGCCGGCCGCAGGACGTTCCGCGTGAACGGGTCCGTTCGCAGGAAGAAGGCCGAAGTCACCGGAATCCTGCCGAGCGTGCTCTTCACGCCGGATGACCTGCGAATGGTCAAGGAGTCCCCAGACAAGCGCCGCGACGCACTCGATGCGCTCGGCCGCCAGCTCTCGGCGGCGTATGCCGCGATCCTCGTGGAGTACGACCGCGCGCTCAGGCAGCGCAACGCGCTGCTGAAGTACGAAGCTCCGGACCCCGAGGCGATGCGGGCGTGGACCGAGCGGCTCGTGGAGTTGGGATCGTCGCTATCGCGCCACAGGCTGCGTCTGTTCGAGCGCCTCGCACCCTTCGTGTCAGGGCTGTATGGGACGCTCTCCGGGGGAGAGACGCTCTCTGTCTCGTACCACTCGTCGGTAGCTGGAGACGTGGCCGAGATACCCGAAGCGAACGACGAGTTCAGGAATCTGTTTGTCAGGCGGCTCGAGGAGAAGGCCGCCGAAGAGGCGGCCCGCCGTAGCACAGCGGTGGGTCCCCATCGCGATGATGTTGTGTTCAAAGTCGGCGGGCGCGACGCTCGGACGTTCGCGTCGCAGGGGCAGCAGCGCTCGGTGGTGCTCGCGTGGAAGCTCGCGGAGGTGCATGTCATCGAGGACGTGACCGGCGGCGAACCGGTCCTGTTGCTCGATGACGTGATGTCCGAACTCGATGAGGACCGCCGCCGAGCCTTGGCGGCGTTCGTAGGCGAGCGGGTGCAGACGATCGTGACCACGACGAACACCGGCTACTTCGAGCCGGCGTTCATCGAGCACGCGACCGTGATCCGGGTTGGGGGAGACGACTAGTGGCGCGACGAGGCTCGAGCACCGATCTCGGTTCCGGGCTGGGCAAGCTCGTTCGTCGCCTCGATCGTAGCTCCGGGGGGGGCTGGCGCAACGTGCGGGCCACCGAAGTCTGGCCTGATGTTGTGGGCGCGCACATCGCAGCACACACCGGGCGCGTCTTCCTGCGCGGGAACGAACTCGTCGTCTACGTGGACTCGCCGATCTGGGCGTCAGAACTAACGGCTATGTCCGAGATGCTGCGAGGCCGCGTCAACCAAGCCCTCGGCAAGGAGGACATAAGGTCGCTGCGGTTCACTGTGTCCAGGGAGGTCTCGGCGGATCGCGCGCGAACGCAGCAGAAGGAAAGCGAGGCCCAAGAGGATGCGCTCCGGGTCGAGCCCGCGCCGCTCACGGAGAGCGAGCTCGAAGAGGTTCGCGAGAGCGTCTCAGCGATCGAGAACGACGCACTCCGAGAGGCCGCATTCCGGGCGACGGTGAAGCATCTAGAGTGGTCGAAGGGTAGCAAAGGCCTGAAACGGCCGTAGAAGCCGCGACAGCCGCTTTCACCTGCGAGAAGACACGCCTTACCCCAAGCGCTTGTGTTAGGATTGACGGGGCCACCACAAGATGTGGGGCTTCTCGGGGCGTCTCGCTCCACGCAGCGCATGAAGCTCGACTGCCGAAGGAGACCGCGTGGCAAAACAATCCTCCTATTCCGGAAAAGACATCCAGGTCCTCGAGGGCCTTGAAGCGGTTCGAAAGCGCCCCAGCATGTACATCGGCTCAACAGGGCCGAAGGGGCTCCACCATCTCGTCTACGAGGTCGTCGACAACTCCGTCGATGAAGCCCTCGCGGGATACGCGACCCAGATCGACGTCGTCATTCACGCCGACAACGGCATCAGTTGCACCGACAACGGCCGCGGCATTCCAGTCGACCCCGTACCCAAGTACCGCAAGCCGGGGGTCGAAGTCGTCCTCACCGTCCTCCACGCCGGCGGCAAGTTCGGGGGCGAAGGCTACAAGGTGTCCGGCGGCCTTCACGGGGTGGGCGTGTCGGTGGTGAACGCGCTCTCGAGCCGCGTCGAGGTGGAAGTGAAGCGCGACGGCAAGCTGTGGTTCCAAGCCTACGACCACGGGAAACCCGAGGCGCCGCTGAAGGCCGTTGGGGCGAGCAAGGCCGCAGGCACGAAGGTCAGCTTCTGGGCCGACCCGACGATCTTCGAGACCATCGTGTACGACTACGACACGTTGTCGTCGCGCCTCCGCGAGATGGCCTTCCTGAACAAGAATCTCAAGATCACCCTCACCGACGAGCGCGAGCTCGAGCCACGCCGCGACGAGTTCCGCTACGCGGGCGGCATCGTCGACTTCGTCAAGTACCTCAACGAGAACAAGGAGACCCTCTACGCCAAGCCGATCTACTTCGAGGCCACTGGCGACGAGGGAACGGCCGAGATCTCGCTGCAGTGGAACACGAGCTATACCGAGACGGTCCTCGCGTTCGCGAACAACATCAACACTCACGAGGGCGGCACGCACCTCGACGGCTTCAAGAACGCCCTGACTCGGACGATCAACGACTACGCTCGCAGGCAGGGCATCCTGAAGGAGAAGGACGAGAACCTCACCGGCGAGGATATCCGAGAGGGTCTCGTCGCGATCGTCTCGGTGAAGCTGCGTGATCCTCAGTTCGAGGGCCAGACCAAGACCAAGCTCGGCAACACCGAGATGCGCGGCTTCGTGCAGCAGGTCGTGACCCAAGGGCTCGCCGAGTACCTCGAAGAGCATCCAAAGCCGGCGCGCGTGATCGTCACGAAGGCCTCGCAGGCCTCGAAGGCGCGCGCCGCGGCCCGGAAGGCGCGTGAGCTCACGAGGCGCAAAGGGCTCCTGGAGAGTTCGACGCTTCCCGGAAAGCTCGCCGACTGTTCCATCAAGGACGCAGCCTTCGCCGAGATCTACATGGTCGAGGGCGACTCGGCAGGCGGCTCGGCCAAGCAGGCGAGAGACCGCTCGTTCCAGGCGATCCTTCCGCTGCGCGGCAAGATCCTGAACGTGGAGCGGGCAGGCCTGAACAAGGCGCTGTCCTCCGAGGAGATCCAGGCGATGATCACCGCGCTCGGCACGAACATCGGGGACGAGTTCGACATCGAGCAGGCGCGCTACCACAAGGCGATCATCATGACCGACGCTGACGTCGACGGCGCGCACATCAGGTGCCTGATCCTGACGTTCTTCTACCGCTTCATGCCCGACATGATCGAG
>CAYHCN010000004.1:0-18428 GCA_964354945.1 uncultured Eubacteriales bacterium | reverse complement strand
TCACTCTCGCGCTGGCTCGACGCGTTCGCAGAGACCGGGGTGGACGCAGCCGCGCCCCGCCTTGAACGCAAGCGCGCTCACAACCAGCGCACCACCGACGAGCGCAGGCGTCGAGTACAGGAACTCGCCTGCGCCGAGGATCCTCTCGAGCGAAGCACTCCCGCCATACACGCCGACAATGGCTCCGATGCCGAGGACGAACAACGCGGTCGCAATCGACCCCTGCACGAAGTACTTGACCGCGGCTTCGGGCGCTCCCGAGCGCTCGCCGAGTGCTACGAACGCGTACGCGGCGACCGCCGCGATCTCGAGCAGGATCAGCATCGCCACGAGGTCGAACGATCCGGCGACACCGGCGGCCGCACCGGCGATGAGTACCGCGAGCGCGGCGAGCTGACCGCCGCGCGGATGATGCTCCAGTTCGCTCGAGCCGCCCAGCACGGCGAGCCCAGCCGACCCGAGGATCAGCGTCTGCAGTGCGGAGTACGCCGAGCCGACGGCTACGAACCCGAAGACCTCCCAGCTGTCCCCCACCGACGCCGCGGACATGATCGCCGCGGCGAACAGACCGGTCGAAGCGACGACGATCGCGACCCACCGGGAGAGCCATGCATCGGCCGCGAGTGCGAAGGTGGCCGTCGCCAGCGCGACGAGGAGAGGCAGAAGCGCGATGAGCTGCTGCATCAGCCGCCCACCACCCTGGAGAGAGCCTCCAGCGAGCGCGAGGACGCGGCGAGCACGAGCGTCGGATAGACGCCGATCGCGACGATTGCGACGCCGAACCAGGCGGCTGCAACGCGCTCGCGGTTGTCCAGATCGGGTATGCCCGCGAAATCCCCGGTCGGACCTTGTACCGTGCCGCGGACGGCTCGGAGGTTATAGGCGGCGGCCACAACGAGTCCGAGCGCCGCAACGAGCGTCCACCACCCGAACGATCCCCAAGACTCGAGCATCGCAACGAACTCACCGGGGAATCCCGACAGGCCGGGCAGGCCCGCCGACGCGAGAGCCGCGAACACGAACACCACCGACCATGCCGGAGTCACCGCGCCCAGACCGCCGAAACGTCGCAGCTCTCGCGTGTGAGTCCGGTCGTAGAGGGCGCCGGTGAGGAAGAACAGAAGGCCTGCAACGAACCCGTGGGACACCATCACGACCATGGCGGCGCCGAGCGCTGCCGGACTCCCGACCGCTATCGCGAGCAGGACGAAACCCATGTGCGAGATCGACGAGTACGCGATGAGCCGCTTGAGATCGTCCTGTTGGAACGCCATGGCTCCGCCGTACACGATCCCGATGATGCCCAGCGCCGCGAGGATGCCGCGAGAGGCGTCAAAAGCGTCGGGCGCGAACGGCATCGCGATGCGGAGGATGCCGTAGCCACCCATCTTGAGCAGCACCGCGGCAAGCACGATCGACCCTGCCGTCGGCGCCTCAACGTGAGCATCGGGAAGCCACGTATGGAACGGAAACGCCGGCAACTTCACCAAGAACCCCATCATCAGCAGCCAGAACACCACCGACGCCGAGACGATCGATCCGGCCTTAGTGGCGATGAACACCATGTCGGCGGTACCGGTCGAGAAGAACGCGATCAGCAGCCCGACGAGCATCACGACGCTGGCCAGGAACGTGTACAGGAAGAACTTGGCAGCCGCGTGCCGACGCCGTTCGTGGCCCCAACCGCCGATCAGGAAGTACATCGGGATCAGCACGGCCTCCCACGCCACGTAGAACGCGAAGATGTTCCGGAACAGGAACACCGCGGTGGCCGCAGCCTGCAACAGCAGCAGCAGCGCGAAGTGGGTCGCCGGCCGATCCTCCACCTTCCACGACGCGAGCACGGCTACCACGCCGATCAGGGCTGTCAGCGCGACCAGGGGCGCCGAGATGCCGTCGATATGCATGCGCAGCAGCGTGGCAGGCCCCCCGGGGATGGCGTCGATCGGCCGTCCGGAGAACGCGCCGGCCATGGCCAGAGGCACGAGCAACGCGGCCTGTGCGAGCGCCACGCCGAGGGCGACTGCTCTGGGGCCGGTCGGAGAGCGCCGAGCAACCAGAACGAGCCCGGAGCCCGCGAGCGGAACCGCGACGAGCAGTGCGAGGATCATCGAGGGGAGGGGCATGGCCGTCACTTCCCCACCGCCACCACGATCGCGGCTACGACAACGGCCCCAAACCCTATCAACAGCAGCGTTCCGTTGAACAGCCCGGCCACGACGAAGAATGCGCCGAGCACCACGAGGACGGCGTAGGAGCTTAGGTTGCCCCCCTGAAGGTTGGCGAGCCCGCTGCCGGCCCTGCGCGTCACGATGGCACTTCCCTCGACGATGCCGTCGATGATCAGACGGTCGACGAACGCGTACACGATCCGCACCACGGCCACGAGCCCGGAAACCACCGGGCCGGTCACGAATGCGTCCCAGCCCCACGCCGATCGCATCGCGGGCCACAGGTGGCCGAGGGACGCCTCGAGCTTCTCGTCCGACTCGGCGCCGTTGCGCGCAACGATCCACCCGGCCGCGAGCCCCGCGAAGGTCACCGCAAGCGTCGGAAGCGCGATGATCAGCTCGATGCCCTCGGGAGTCTCGGCAAGCATCCGCGCGAGCGCAGTGGCGGCGAAGCCGAGGACGGCCGCGAGGATCGCGAGCACGATGAGCGGTACGGTCATGACCCAGGGCCCCTCGTGGGGGTGTCCCTCGCCGCGGTAGTCACCGAAGAACACCAGCCGAGTCGTACGGGCGATGTAGAACGCCGTCACGCCGGCGGTGGCCACGAGCGTGATGCCGACGAACGGTGACGTGGCGAAGCCGGCAGCGAGGATCTCGTCCTTGCTGAAGAACCCGGCCAGAGGCCACACACCGGCCAGGGCAAGCGAGCCCACGACCCACGTCACGAAGGTGATGGGCATGCTGCGTCTGAGCCCGCCCATCTCGCGTATCTCCTGGGAGTCGGTCCCGTGGATCACCGACCCCGAGCCCAGGAACAGCAGGGCCTTGAACGCCGCGTGGGTCACGAGGTGGAAGAACGCGGCGACCCACGCCCCGCAGCCCAGGGCCACGAACATGAAGCCGAGCTGGCTGATGGTCGAGTACGCGAGGACCTTCTTGATGTCGGTCTGGGCCACCGCCGCCGTCGCCGCGCCGAACGCGCTGATGAGCCCGGCGGCCAGCAGCACCGTCCGGGCCACCGGCGACGCTTCGAAGATGGGCCAGGTGCGGGCCACGAGGAACACACCGGCTGCGACCATGGTCGCAGCGTGGATCAGGGCGGAGACCGGCGTGGGACCCTCCATCGCGTCAGGAAGCCAGATGTGGAGCGGGAACTGGGCCGACTTCCCCATGGCGCCGATGGCGATCATGACCGCGGCGGTGGTGAGGGCGGCGGCGCCGAGCGCGCCCATCCGCTCGAACACGCCGACGTAGCTCAGGCTCCCCGTCCCCGCCCACAGGATCGCGATGCCCAGCAGCAGGCCGACATCGCCGACGCGCGTCACGAGGAACGCCTTGATGGCCGCCGAGACCGCCGACGGCTTCTTGTACCAGAACCCGATGAGCAGGTAGGAGCACGCACCAACGAGCTCCCACCCGGCGAACAGCGACACGAATCCGTCGGCGATCACGAGCAGGCTCATGGATGCGGTGAACAGCGAGAGCAGCGCGAAGTAGCGCACGTAACCCTCGTCGCCCGCCATGTAGCCCACCGAGAACAGCATCACGAGGAACGCGACGACGCCCACGACCACGAGCATGACCGCACCGAGCCGATCGACCGTCCAGCCCAGGCGCATCACCGTCTGACCGATCGCGAACCAGTCGTAGCCGCCTGCGGAGACGACGGCGCCCCGCATCTCGCCGAGCACCTTCGTGGCGGCGAGACCCGCGACGCCGACCAGGGTCACGACCCCCGGACCGATCATGGACAGCCACGGCGCCGCAGTCCTGCCGCGCTGCCCCGCGACCGCAACCAGCGCACCCAGCACGATCGGAACCGCCACGGCCAGCCAGGGGTTGGTGATGAGCGTGCCCACTACCCCTTCACCTCCGTGAGGTCTTCGAGGCTCGTGGTGTGCCGTCTCCTGGCGACGAGCACGACCAGCGCTAGCCCGACGGAGGCCTCCGCAGCCGCGATCACGAGGATGAGCAGGCCGATGGCTTCCACGCGCGGGCTTGCGAGTTGCGACGCCCGCGCGGTGACGGATCCGTACGACACCGCCACCAGCAGCGCACCGGCCATCATCACCTCGACAGCCGCGAGGATGCCGATGAGGTCTCGGCGAACGAGCACCCCGTACACACCGATCGCGACGAGCGCGGAGGCGAATGCGATCTCGATCATCGCTCCCCTCCCGTCACGAGTGCGACGACGGCGGCCAGCGCCGCAAGGAGCAGCACGCCCGCAAGCTCGAACTGGCCGAGCATGTCGCCGAGCAGCACGTCCGCGGTCGACTTCGCCGCCAGCGCCGTGGCGTTGCGAGCAAGGTCGGGCGCTGAGGCACCGAGCGCGAACACGAGGATCGCGAAGACCACCGCCGCCGAAAGGACGGCGAGTACCGTCGGCCTCGATTCGAGGGTGGGCCGGTCTTCGGCGGGTCGGTGGACGAGCATGATCGCGAACAGGAACAGCACGAGCACGCCGCCCACGTACAGGAAGACCTCGGCGACGGCGAGGAAGCCGAGACCGATGGTCGCGAACAGGCCAGCGACGGCGAGGAGCATCGCCCCGAGACCGACGACGACGCGCATGATGTCGCGCGTGCCGACGACGACCGCAGCTCCGACGAGCGCGACCAGTGACAGCAGGATGAATAGCGGTCCGGGCAGGGTGCTCACCTATGCCCCACCTCCCGGGCCCGAGCAGCCGGGGATCGCGCGTGCGTCCGCACCCGTCGCACGGGCGCCGTCACCCGAGCGGACCATCTCGTCGCGGTCGAATATGGCGATGTCGCGGTGGTAGAACGACAGCTCGTACTGACCGGTGTGGCGAAGCGCGCCGGTCGGGCACTGCTCGGCGCACAAGCCGCAGAAGCAGCACTTGGTGACATCAAGGTCGTATCGGGTCACGGAGCGCTCGCCGGGATCGTCGACGCGCTCGACCTGGATCGCGTAGTCAGGACACGTCCTCGCGCAGAACGTGCACCCGACGCAGATCTCCGACTCGCAGCGCAGGCACCGCGCCGCCTCGGCGAGTCCCTCGAGCCGCGTGAAGCCGAGCTCAACGGCCCGGAAGTCGGTGGCGCGATCCTCGCCCTTGGCCATGGGCATCTCGGGTCGCAGCCGCGCGCGCTCCACGCCCTCGAGTGTCGGGCGGGCGTAGTGCTCGTAGACGGGCACGGGACGGTAGACGCGGTCCTCGCCGAGGCCTTGGCCGATCAGGTAGCGGTGGATCGAAGCGGCGGCCTCGTGCCCGCTGGCGATCGAGGCGATGCACGAGCCGGGTCCGGTCACGACCTCGCCGCACGCGAAGACGCGTTCTACAGCGGTGCTCATAAGCGAGCCGTCGACGGGAAGCAGGCCACGCTCGGTCAGAACGAGGTCCGACCCACCCACGATGTTCTTCAGCGCCGGCGCCTGCCCGATGGCGAACACCACGACGTCGCACTCGAAATCGGTGAACTCGTCGGCGAACTGCGGCGCGAAGCGGCCCTGCGCGTCGAACACCGACAGGCACGTCTGCATTCGCATGCCCACAACGTGACCGTCCTCCACCAATACGGCGTTCGGTCCGTACCCACAGTTCGAGATGACGCCCTCGTCAAGCGCTTCCTCGATCTCCCATGGATGCGCCGGCAACTCGTCGAAGCCCTCGAGGCTCGACTGCCGCACCTCGGAGGCTCCCACGCGCAACGCGACCCGGGCGCAATCGACGGCAACGTTGCCGCCCCCGATGACCATGACCCGCTTGCCCTTGACGCCGGCGTCGCCTTTGAAGTTGCCGGCCCGAAGGAACGGCAGCGCACCAACGACGCCCTCTGCGTCAGTCCCGGGCAGGGGCAAGATGCGACTCTCTTGGAGCCCGACCGCGATCAGCACCGCATCGAACTCCCCAACCAGGTGGTCGATGGGCACGTCGGTGCCGATCTCGACCTTGGTCATGAGGTGCATCCCCATACGCACGAGGTCGTCGATCTCGGTCGCAAGCACGTCACGGGGAAGGCGATACGCCGGCACACCGGACACCAGCGCGCCGCCGGGGACCTTGTCCTTCTCGTAGCACGTGACCTCGTAGCCCAGCCGCATCAGGTCGAGCGCTGCAGCGAGCCCGCTCGGTCCGCTCCCTATGACCGCGACGCGCTCGTCGCGGGTGATCGGGAGCGGCTTGACCCGTTCGGCCCGATGCTCCTCGTACGCCTCCTGCGCGATGCGGTGCAGCGGGCGGATGGCGATGGGCTCGTCGTAGTAGTTGCGGCGGCACGCCGTCTCGCAGGGGTGGTGGCAGATGCGCCCAAGCACGCCGGGCATGATGTTGCGCTCGCGCACGAGTTCGTACGCCGAGACCGGATCGTTGTCGGCGAGGAAGTAGTTCTGGGCCCTCGCGTCCACGTTCGCGGGGCAGTTCCCCACACACGGCGGCAGCTGCTCGGCCCGGTACAGGGAGTCGATCAGCCCGTTGTACGCGGGCGGTTCGCTGTGGATGGGCCTGACGTCGCCCTTGCCGAGGATCCCGGTGAGCCTCAGCGCACCGCGCCACCTGGGGGACAACTCGACCTTCTCGTAGGGATACCGGATCGTGGTCGCCTTCTCGCGAGAGCGGCGTCCGGTGATCCGGAGCCCGCCGACCACGCTCGACCATCGCTGGAAGAACCCGCGGATGCCTGGCTCGAACTCATCGGTGACGCTGACGCTCACCCGGACGCTGTCCGACTCGGCAGGGGTGCTATCCGGACGAATGGTGGTGTCGGGGTCGGTCACAGCCATGCCGCGATCACCCCCACGATCGCGAGCTGCAGCAGCGCGATCGGAGTGAGGACCTTCCACGCGAACGACATCAGCTGGTCGGGTCGCATGCGTGGAAACGTCCATTTCGCCCAGATCATGATCGTCGCGAGCACGCAGGTGATGACCACCAGGATCAGCGTGCCGGCAATCCCCGGGATCCCGAAGCCACCTCCGAAGAACGCGATGGCGGCGAAGGCGGACGCGGCGACCATGCCCCCGTACTCCACCATCATGAACACGGCCCACCGGATGCCCGAGTAGTCTGCGAAGAAGCCTGCGACGAGCTCGGATTCTGCCTCGGCAAGGTCGAATGGCCCTCGGTTGAGTTCGGCGATCGACGAGATGAAGTACACGAGGAATCCGAGCGCGGTAGCCAGGACCCACCACCAGCGCCACGACTCTTGCAGCGCGACGACGTTGAGTGTCCCGCCGAGGATGCACAGGGCGAGCACCGAAAGCGTCCTCGGCAGCTCGTACGAGACGACCTGTGCGGCCCCCCGGATACCGCCGATCGTCGCGTAGGTGTTGCGGCTCGACCAGCCAGCAAGCAGGATGCCCGCCGCCGCGATTCCGGGTACCGCCAGGAAGAACAGGGCACCCGAGGCGATCTGCAGCGGGGCCCACCCTTTGACCAGCGGAAGCACGATCATCGACGTCGCGACAGGTACGAATGCGAGGAACGGTGCCATCTTGAACATGCCGCGGTCGGCGCGCGCGGGGGTGATGTCCTCTTTGAGCACGAGCTTGAGCGTGTCGGCGAGCGTTTGGAGGAGGCCCGCCGGCCCCGCCTGCTGCGGACCGAGGCGCAACTGCACTCGTGCCGAGACCTTGCGCTCCCACCACACACCGATGAGGGCGGCGACGGCGATGACGATTCCCGCGCCGAGTCCGGCGACCATCCCCCACGCGAATGGCGCGACGCTGCTCACCGGTCCACCTCCCCGAACACGGGGTCGAGTGAACCGAGAACGACGATGAGGTCGGACAGCGTGTGTCCCGGTACCAGCCTCGACAGGATGGCGAGGTTGCAGAAGGCTGGAGACCGTACGTGCATGCGGTACGGCCGCACGGATCCGTCGGACACGAGGTACACGCCGAGGGTGCCGCGGGCCGACTCGATGTGGTCGTAGGCGTCGCCGACAGGCGGGGCGATGAGGCGAGGCAGTGGCGTCTTGACCCTGCCTCCGGGAATCGTGGCGATCGCCTGTCGGAGGATCTTGGCCGACTCGTGACACTCGAACACCTTCGTGCGACCGCGGTCGTAGGAGTCGCCGTTGTCTCCGATGACGACGTCGAAATCGAACAACGGGTAGACCGAGTACGGATCGTGCTTGCGCAAGTCCCAGTTCACGCCGCTCGCCCGAGCCGAGGGACCTGTGATGCCCCACGCGACTGCGTCCGCAGCCGAGAGCACCCCGATGCCTTTCATCCGCCCGCGTGCGATCACATTGCCGAAGAACAGCTTGTCGATCTCGACGAGCTTGGCGTCGATGGTCTCCAGAAATGCCGAGACGTCCTCGAGCCAGCCGTCGGGCAGGTCGAACGAGACGCCACCCGGTCGCACGTAGTTGTAGGTCAGCCGGGAGCCGCACAGGCTCTCGAAGAACTCGACGATGCGCTCGCGCAGGTCGAAGCAGTACACGAACATCGTGAACGCGCCGGTGTCTGCTGCCGAGGCGCCGAGACCCATCATGTGACTGGCGATGCGCTGGAGTTCGCACACGATGACGCGGATGTACTCGGCACGCTCGGGTACGGCGATGTCGGCGAGCCGCTCGAGCGTGCGGCAGTACGCCCAGTTCGCATACATCGAGCCGACGTAGTCGAGCCGGTCGGTCAGTGGCACGACCTGCAGGTAGGTGCGGTTCTCGGCCATCTTCTCGATGCCGCGATGCAGGTACCCGATGACCGGCTCGACCTTGGTGACCACTTCGCCGTCGAGGTGGACGATCACTCGCCCGACCCCGTGCGTGGAGGGGTGCGACGGGCCGACGTTCACGACGAGTTCCTGGACGGGTCGGCCATCCTCACCGATCACATCACGCTTCTCTTCGACTTGCAGCGGCATCGCACACCTCCTTCTCGCGCTCGAGCCCGGCGTGGTGGCCGGGCGTCCACGGTCGGTTCCTAGATGTAGTCCGGGCGACGGACGATGCGTCCGTCGGCGTAGTCCTTTCGAAGCGGGAACCCTATCCAGTCCTCGGGCAGCAGGATCCGGCGCAGGTCGGGATGGCCGGTGAACCGAATGCCGAACAGGTCGTAGACCTCGCGCTCCTGCCAGTCGGCGGCAGGCCACAGGTCGTAGGCCGACTCCACCTTGGGCTCTTCGCGCGGCACGCTGACTCGGACCGTCGCCGCCATAGTCAAGGAACGCGATTCGAGCCGGTAGAGCAGCTCGAACGTCTCGCCCCGGTCGACAGCCGTCACCATCTCGAGCCGCTCGAACCCGACCCGGCGCAGGGTGCCGAGCACCTCGAGCAGTTCTTCCCGCGACACGTGGATCTCGGCGCGTTCGGTGTCGCCGGGAAGCATCTCGGCGACGGTGGCATTCTCATCGCCCAGCGCGGCGCGGAGGCGGTCGATCGTCATGCGTTCTCACCGCCCCAGCCAGGCTCGGTCCCACATGATCCATCCGGTCCCGACTCGTCGTCGACTGGCCGGCGCCGCGGGAGCGTCAGGTCTCGGCGGTAGCTGGCACCCGACTTCATCGACTCCTCGTGCACGAGCTCGCGAAGCCGAAGGATGCCGTCCTGAAGCGACTCGGGGCGCGGCGGACAGCCGCAGATATACACGTCGACGGGCAGGAAGGTGTCGGCGCCCTTCACGACGGAGTAGGTGTCGTAGTAGAAGATGCCTCCTGAGACAGTGCAGTTGCCCATCGCGACGACCCATTTGGGGTCGGGCATCTGGTCGTAGAGCCGCTTGACTGCAGGCTTCATCTTCTCGGTGATCGTGCCCGCAAGCACCATCACGTCGGTATGCCGTGGGTCGGGCCGCGGGAACGTGCCCAGACGGTCGAAGTCGAACTTCGAGAACGAGCCGGCGATGAGTTCGATCGCGCAGCATGCGGTACCCATGGGCATCGCCCACAGCGACTGTCCGCGGGACCAATCGACAAGGGCGTCCACAGTCGACAGGATCACCCCGCCGGGGCTCCGCTGGAGATCTGCGACGTCACTCTCGATTCCGGGGGTCACATCCGCCACTCCAGAGCCCCTTTGCGCCACGCGTACGCCAGACCGAAGCCAAGGAACAGCACGAATACCCCTACCTCGATCAGCGCGGCGAACGAGCCGCGGAGCTTCGAGGCGACAGCGAACAGTAGGACGGCCTCGGCGTCGAACAGCACGAAGAGCATGGCGATCGCTGCGAACCGAAGCGTCGGCGGATTCCAGGGCCGTCCGGCCTGGTCCATGCCGCACTCGAACGGCGAGTCCTTCTCGGGCGAGGGGTTACTCGGCGCGACGAGCCGATTGGCGAAGAACACCACGGCGATGAAGCCGACTGCCGCGACGACGGCGCCGAGAACGAACAACACGGCTTGGGCCGCGGTCACATGCACGAAACCCCCTGCGTCTGTCTCGCTTCGGATGGCACGGGCGCTCTTCGGGTGAAGGGCCTGAGCCAAAGCGGCCGGTTAGACGACTTGCGGGTCTGCTCGAACGTTCCACTGAACGAAAGCGTCGGTACTTGGAGCGATTCTAACCTTCCGGAGGGACATTGTAAACATTGTTACAAGCACCGTTTTCGCAGGTCAGAAGGTCTACCCGAGAGACTCCCGCTCAATCCGCTCCGAAAGGGCTACCCATTCCTCCTCGAGCCCGGGAATCCGTCCCCGAAGCTCGTTGTACTCCGCAACTGCGGCCTCGAACGCCTCTCGGTCGGCGTAGAAGTGAGGCCTCGCCATGTCCTCGACAAGCTGGTCGTAACGCCGCTGGGCTGCCGCGAGTTGCTGCTCGACCACCGCAAGCCGATCCTTCGCTTCTCGCGTGACTCGGTAGGCCCGGTTGCGGGCCTCAGCCTCCGCACGCTTCTGCTCCTTGGTCTTCGGCCCGCTCACCGGCGCTTCGGCCGACGGGTCGGGTTGTCCCGGCGCGGCGCCCAGCGCGGAATGCGTCCTCCGGTGCTTGATGCTGCCGTCCGGACTCGCCGCTGCAGCCCCACGGGCCGACACGGCCACTCCAGACAGACCGGCAGCCTGAGCGGACGACTTCGTACCCGCACCGACGCTGCTCGCCTTCGCGTTCCCCGCCGCGGCAGTCAGCTGCTCCCGCTTCCACAGGTAGTAGTCGTAGTCGCCATCGTAGATCGTGACCGTCCCGTCGCGCACGTCGACCACCTTGTTCGCCACCGCTCGTATCAGGTGACGATCGTGCGTGATCAGCGCGAGCGTGCCTTCGAACCGCTGAAGCGCCTGC
Source organism: uncultured Eubacteriales bacterium (assembly GCA_964354945.1). Taxonomy (GTDB): domain Bacteria; phylum Actinomycetota; class Coriobacteriia; order Anaerosomatales; family CAVXGS01; genus CAVXGS01. Next base: position 7,072 of record CAYHCN010000004.1, on the reverse strand, counting down.
TCCAGCACGTCGCTCGAGGCGATGTCGAGATGGTTCGTCGGCTCGTCCAGGCACAGGAACGGCGCGGGGTGCACGAGCATCTTGGCGAGCGCGAGGCGCCCCTTCTCCCCTCCCGAGAGGACCTTGACCTTCTTGTCCACGTCGTCACCATTGAAGAGGAACGCCCCTGCCAGTCCGCGTACCTCCTGTTGCGTCCAGTTGTGCGCGGCGGCGTCGATCTCCTGGAACACCGTCTTGTTCAGATCGAGCGCCTGCAGCTGGTGCTGAGCGAAGTACGCCACCTCGACGTGATGGCCGAGGACTCGTTCCCCACTCTCGAAGTCCAGCGCTCCCGCGAGTACCTTCAGGAGCGTCGACTTGCCCGCACCGTTGGGGCCGACGAGCGCGACCTTGTCGCCTCGGTACAGCGACAGGGTCAGGTCCTCGTACACGACGTTCTCGCCGTACGCCTTGCGGAGGTGGTCGAGGCTGATCACGAGCTCGCCCGACCTCGGCGGTTGCGGGAACTTGAACCGAACGGTCTTGCGCGCCTCGGGTATCTCGACCAGCTCTGCCTTGATCTTCTCGATACGCCGGATGCGGTCCTGCGCGGCCACCGCCTTGGTGTTCTTGTAGCGAAAGCGATCGACGAATGCCTGCATGTGGGCGATCTCTTTGAGCTGCGCCTCATGCTTCACCTTGAGCTGCTCGATCGCAAGATCCTTCTGCTGGAGGTACGCTGAGTAATTCCCGACGTACATCGTCACCCGACGCTGATCGATGTCTGCAACGTGGTCGACGAGCCCCTCCATGAATGCGCGGTCGTGGCTGACGATCACGATCGCCCCCTCGTACGCCCGCAGGAACGATTCGAGCCAAGTGACCGACTCCAGATCGAGATGGTTGGTGGGCTCGTCGAGCAGCAGCACGTCGGGCTGGCGCAACAGCAGCTTCGCGAGCGCCAGCCTCATGAGCCATCCACCCGAGAACTCACTGGAGTCGCGGTCCAGGTCGGTCTCGCGAAAACCGAGCCCGCCGAGCACCGCCCGTGCCTCGGCCTCGAGGGTGTACCCGCCGAGATGCTCGAACCGATCACGCAACCGCCCGTACTCGGCGAGCAGGCGGTCCTGCTCCACTCCCTCGGGAGTCTGGGCGAGGTCCTCCTCGAGCAAGCGGATCCGGTGCTCCAGCGACGTGACGTGCTCCGCGGCGGTCAGCGCCTCGGCGAGCACGGTTCGCCCCGACATCTCGATCGCTTCCTGCTCGAGATAGCCGATGACGACGTCCTTGGCGAATACGACCGAGCCGGTGTCGGCGCTCTGACGACCGGCGACGATCTCGAGCAGGGTGGTCTTTCCGGCGCCGTTCGGCCCGACCAGGGCGACCCGATCACGCGCGCCCACGCGTAGCGTGGCGTCTGCGAACAGCACGCGGGCGCCGAACGACTTGGTGACATGGTCGACGGAGATGATCACGAGGCGCTATCCGAGGACCTTCCACGCCACTGCGGCGTAGCCGACGAGCATGAGCGCGGTGATGACCCACTTCTGCCACGTCTTCCAAGCTCGGTCTCGCCACAGAAGCCAGATGGCGACCGGGCCGGTGACAACGAGCAGGTACAGGACCAAGATGAGCATCCACCTGACCGGCGCGGTATCTTCCTGCGACAGACCGGCGTTCTCCCGGTAGGTGTACGAATCGGTCTTGTGGATGTCGACCGGCCACTCGGTCAGCAGCCCGGGTGCAACGTTGTCGGGCAGTTCGGCGCGCTCGCCCTGGTCGAGGGCGCGCTTCAGCTCGGGGTCTTCTTCTCCCAACGGGCTCGTGGCCTGGCTCATCGTCACGGCTATCGCTTCGCCGGGGGATCGGATTCTCGACCGTGACTACCGAGGTCAGGCAAGCCCGGGACCATCGCAGACGCGCCACCCTCGTACTCGCCGGGGTCCTCGAACCCGTTGATCCAGTGACTTCCGTCGCAGAACGGCTGGTTCTTGGCACCACCGCAGCGACATAGCGAGAAGTGGTCAGCCGAGGTCGTCTTGGGAAGCTCAACGTCAACGATCTCGATCGGCCCGGACACCTGGAAGGGCCCGTTGGGGTCGGCCGCGATGCGGGGCGGCCCGTCCCAGTCGAGGTGAACGACCCCGCCGAGGGTGTAGGACAGCGCGCCGCTGGGGCACGACTCCACCACTCGGACGACCTTCTCGACGTCCGCAGCATCCGGATCGATCCACGGACGGGCATCGTGCCTGAAGACCTCGGGTGCGCCGTTGATGCAGTTGGACTTGTGCGAGCACATACCCCGGACGTCGTGCACGGTGATCGAGGAACCCGCGTAGTCGGCTCGGTTGTCGGGCATGACGTGCCGGACGCGATCGCTCGAGTACCCGTTGAATCGGTGGGTCTGATCGCAGTACGGCTTCATCTTGGAGCCACCGCACCGGCACAGAAGCGTGCGCTCAGCAAGGACAGCCGAGTCCCCGAGCGCGTCGACGAGCTCGGCGTTCTCCTCGCCCTTGGACGCAGGGACATAGGTGAGAGGCCCATCCTTCATCGGTCGAAGGCGTGCGGGCTTTGGCTCGCCAGGCCGGCTCTCGGTAGTGTCGGACACCAGGTCCTCCTCGGTGGGTCGTCTCGGCAAGGATACCAGCGAGTGTTCCCAGAATCCTGCCTCGGCCACTGGAAAGGAGGTGGTTCGGGGGCTGCACCGGGGAAGCTGAGGGGGATACTCATGTGGAAGCCTTGCCGAAGCGTACGCAACCTGCGGAGGGATGCGCATGTCCAGCTACATAGAAGTACTGCCTGCCGTCGAGATCGCCGAGGGCAGCATGACCCGGGTCGAGGTCGACGGGCACGACGTGCTCGTCGCCAATGCAGCAGGCTCCTACTACGCGGCTGACGCGTTCTGTCCGCACCTCCACGGGCATCTCTGGGAGGGAACGCTCGAGGGCACGGTGGTCACGTGTCCCCGCCACGGCTCGCAGTTCGACCTCACTGACGGGCACTGCGTCCGCTGGACAACGTGGTCGGGCGCGGCGAAGAGTATGGCCGAGTTCGCGCGGCATCCGCGGCCGCTTCGGGTGTACGAGTGCGTGGTCGAGGACGGCAAGGTGCAGCTCGGCCCGCAGAAGGAGCCTCCCGTCGAGGGATAGCGAGTATGGCCACACAAATGAACTGGCGAGCCTTCCGGCTCGCCAGTTCGATCAAGGGGAAGAACCTCACTGCCTTCTTCTGACTCGATGCTAGCGCGTCCCGTTCGACGGCGGTATCCGCCTTAGGGATGATGCGTGTCGCCGTTAGGCCGATGGAAGCTCCAGAGACACCCACCGTGAGGCCGGGCGCTCTCGTTCGCCTCGCTGCACGGTGCGCGGTCCGCCAGCGGCTCTGGCTAGCGAGTCACTGCAGGCAGATCGAGCTTCTTCTCGACGTCTTCCAGCAACTCGTCCAAGGAATGCTGGCGAAGTGCCCATGGCGGCAGCCCGAACGAACGCATCCCGTCGGTCCGCTTGACCCACACGGTGTGCCTGGCATCGCACGCGACTTCATAGTCGGCCGGCGCGAATCGAGCCCTGCACGCCTCGAACAGCCCGCTGCCCGCGTCATCCGTCGGGTCGACGTCGTGCTCGGCGCTGGGAGTTGGCGGACGAGATGGCCTTGAAGAGACACGCATAGAAGCCTCCCCTTACAGGAATCGAATCAAATGCTCGCGGGGGATCAGCGTCGTCGGAAGTAGTCACGCTGGCGTAGCGGGCGGACGACGGGCGAGCAATCCGAGGGAGCTACCCCATTGTGTCACGACTGCCGAGGACGTGCCGACGTCCGTGGCGACGATAGCGGGGCGAGCGTGGTTACGCCGCGACCGAACCCATCGAGGCGCCGGCGTGCGCGGAACGCCCTCCACCGGCGGTCGGTGGCGCGCAGGCACGGCCTAGCGAGCTACCGGTGGCGACGGCTCTTGGCGCCGGGGATCTTCGGACCGCGCAGGCGCAGCGACCTGCCCCCCTCGCGGCGCGCGGGAGGTCATGGCGAGCGTAGGCGCCCCTTCCGGAACAAGTCCGGAGGGGGCGCCTTGGTGTTGCTGATGGGCTATACGGCGAATCGATCGCGGACGAACTGAGTGGGGTCCGCCGAGGCGAAGAGCTCTCCCCACGAGAACGAGAGATCGCGCCCGTCTGGGCTGTGGACCAGCACCCTCGACTCGCCCCCCTCGAAGCCGGCCTCGGACACCAGCCAGGCCGAATCCATCCCTAGCCCCATCCTGAGTCGGTCCAACATAAAGCCCTGATCCGGGTCCATGCGGCCTCCAGCCAGTCGCTTTCCCTCGTTCCACTGGCTTCGCCGACTGCGGCGGAACCCCTGCGAATCGCTGACGCCCGCGTGCGCCTTGCCGTTCTCTCCGCCGACCCTAGCCCAGCCCCAGCCTGGACTCGAGTATCTCGCGCCAGCGGTCGGACGCCATCTCCTCGGGGGCGAGTGTGGCCTGCCGGTGACGCCGAGCACCGCTGTACACGACCGAGAAAAACCCCTCGGGCCGATACTCGAAGGTGAGCAGGCCGACCATGTGACCGCCGTCGGCCAGCTCTTGCTGCCGCTGTTCCATGAGTCTCGTCGCCTCTGCCTGCTCCACTCAGCGCCCCTCCCCGAATCCATGTGTGCGTTCCACACTATAACCAGAGCGGCCCGAAGCGAACGACCCTCCGATGGCCGGACCCCCAGCCGATGTCGCGCTCTGCGCTTCGAGCCAGCTTCGCATACGAGAAGCCCCGCCCCGGTCTACCCGGAACAGGGCCTCTTGGCTGGTGATCCAGAGCGGACGCATATGTAGTCCCAGAACGGCTCAGGGCTCCAGCGGGTCATCTTGACGCGCTTCCTCGGAGGGTGCGCCTGCCGCCGTCTCGTCGGCCTCATGTGCTTGCTTGCGCGCGTCGCGTTCGGCACGCCGGCGTTCCTCACGAGTGCTCAGCTTCTTCGGGCGCCATGCGGATCCGTCGGGAGAGATGGAGCTGTCGGTCGTCTTCATACCCTCGCCTCCTTTGCCTGGCCCCGAGCACGAACTCCCGCCAACAGGCGAAGAGTCGCAACCGCGGAGCTCGTCAGCCACTCGGATACCGCGAAGACGCTGCGACCCACTGTCCATGTACCCACGGGGCCGTGGAATTGCCGTTGCGGCGAGTCGGCAGGATATGGCAAGAGGCCCCGGCAGCGTCACCGAGGCCTCGATAGGTGCTGGTGGGCCATCGTGGACGAGCTTGGAACCGCATGGCACGCGTGCCTTCAGTCCGTGTCACCTTGCTTGGTAGACCGCTCTCGGCGTTTCGGTGACCCATATGTGCAGAGCGTTGGCGCGCCTTGCACCAAGCCGCCGAGACTACTGTCCTGTATGTTTCCGGCCTCGACACGGACGACATGTCAGATGTGCGCGGTCAGGTCGCGCGAGTGATGGAGCATCTTCTGACGCGGGGCCGCCCGGGAACCGAACCGGCGCAATAAGCCCCACGGCCGACTTGTACAAGAGTCTTGGAGCCGCCCACGGCGCTCGATGTGCAGACGCCTTCTCGCTCGATGGGGCAGCTCTATCCGTCCGTAGCACCGTGCGCTCGGAGCGGGTGGAGCTGCTCGTCAGCCATGTCCTTCAGGACCTTTGCCCTGGCGATCGGATCCAAGGACGACAGCTGTACGCGCACGTTCTCCTCCGCGCTCGAGATCCGAAGGTTGCGGCGACCGTACGCTCCGCCGCCGATGAAGGCGAGACCGGCGACGATGAAACCGCCTGCCAGGAAGTAGGTCGCCCTGCTGGCACGACGACGGGCTACGCCCATCACGACGGTGCCGATGCCTGCGCCGATCAGTGACATGCCCAGCGCGTCGACAATCGCCTCTTCACGAGACACATCGGCGAAGCGCGCCCTGAGATCACCCGCGCGCTCGGTCCATTGCTCGCGACCTTCCTCGACCCATCTCTGAATGTCCTCGCGTACTTCCATTTGAAGCCACATCCCTTCGCACTGATCGTTCACATCGAGACAGCTGTGTCTTCGGACCCCTTGCCCCCGGTCTTCGATCCGTGATTCCGCGGACGAAGGGCGCGATGGCGGGGGCTAGATCAAGTTCGAAGTCAGCCTCGAGAACGAGTTCCCGAAGTGCTCCCAGTTGCTCCAGCCCGCGATGTCCTCGAGGGTGACCTCGTGGCTCTCCTTGAGGTCGTCGAAGAAGATGTCGGTCAGCCGCTTGGTCACCGCCTCGTCGTACGCCCACACCATCAGTTCCTTGTGGAGGCGCAGGCTTCGGATGTCGAGGTTCATCGTGCCGATAGACGCTGCCACGTCGTCGACCACCATCGACTTCGAGTGAAAGAACCCCTTGTCGTAGAGGTAGATGTGCCCACCGGCCTCGAGCACCGGTCTCCAGTACGACTTCGCGGCGTTGAACGCGAGCTTCTTGTCCGGCCACCCTGTCATGAGGAAGTGGACCTCGACGCCCGACAGCGCCGCGTCGATCATCGCGTCGTGAGTGGCCTGATCGGGCACGAAGTACGGCGACGAAATCAGCAGCCGCTCCTTCGCGCCCATGATCGCGATCTGGTGCGCCCGCGTGGCCGAATGCCAGTAGTCCTCGACACCTTGGCTCACCACCTGGGTCATGATCGAGCCCGGATCGAGCGACGGGTCGGGGAAGTACTTCGCCTGGAACAGGTTCTCGTCGTGGCGCTCCCACCACCGTTCCGCGAACAGGCGCTGGAGCCCGCCAACGGCAGGACCACTGAAGCGGATGCCCGTGTCACGCCAAGCGGGGTACTTCTTGCCGCCGTCGATGTACTCCTGGCCGATGTTCACGCCACCCGAGTGCCCCACGTCGCCGTCGATGACCGTGATCTTGCGGTGGTTGCGGTAGTTCAGCTTGTTGAACTGGCTCACGTCCGAGCTCCACTGCACGCCCGCTTCCTTGAGCGCCTTGAGCTGGTCCTTCTTGTACTGGATGTTGCCGAGGAAGTCGTTCAGGATCCTGACCTCGACGCCAGCCTTCACACGCTCCATGAGAACGTTGCAGACCTTCTCGGTGAGCTCGTCGCGCTCCCAGATGAAGTACTGCATGT
>CAYHCN010000003.1:0-19936 GCA_964354945.1 uncultured Eubacteriales bacterium | reverse complement strand
CGGCGTCGGTCCCGCCGCAACTCATGATCTGGTGGCCGCGGATGTCGCCCTCGGGGCTGTGGGACCCGTCGATCGTGCAACCCTTGCGGCGGTGGATCGTGCGCACGTCGGCGCTTCCATGGCAGCCGCTCTTCACGCACGTTCCGGCCGCTTCAGCGGTACTCGAGTCCACCTCGGTCGCCGTGTGTACGCTCGAGATCTGGCCGTGCGGCTCGGGAGCTGCCGACCCGTCGTGGCATGCGGCGCACGCGCGGTTCGTCCCCTTGGCCGACCAGCTCGCCTTGACTACGCGCGCCGTACCGACGTTGCGGTTGTGGCAGGTCAGGCACCCCGACTTGCCCGCAGGCATCGGCGAGTTCGGGCGTACGTGCTCGGTGCCCAGCGTCATGTCGTGACAGACGCCGCACGAGGTGCCGATGCCGCTCGCGTCGTCCCAGTACATGCCGCCGCGCTGTGCCGCGCCGGCAGTGTGCTTCCCGCCGGTGCCGCCCGTGCGGCCGCTCTTCGAGACGTGGACCGGGGTCTTGGGATCGTAGCCGGCGGTGTGACAGTCCCCGCCGGTGCCGCAGGTGGTCTTCGTGGGGTCGTAGGACCCGTTGCCGTTGGCCTTCTTGGGGTCGTGGCACCTGAGGCACGTCGCGTGCAGGCCACCGGTGACCGTCGCCGAGGCGATGTCGGAGATATCGGTGGTCGGATGGCAGCCAGGACCGGTCTCTGCGCAGCCCTGGCTGCCATCGTTGACCGTATGCTTTGCGACAATGCTGCCTACATGCACGGGGTCGAGCCCCTCGGTGCCGTGACACGTACCGCACGCGTTCGAAGTGTCCTTGGCGCTCCAGTCGTTCGCGATCGCCTCGGCCGAGGCCGGGTCGTTGTGGCAGTCCCGGCACGCGTCGCCGGCGACATTGGTCTTCGCGGATGTGGCCAGCGCGTGCTCGTCCATGAGGCTCGTGCCGTTCGGATCCATCAGGTGGCATCCGCCGCACGGAGTGCCGTGGAACGAGGTATCACTGGCCGGTATCGTCGTGCTCGGCGCGTGGATCGCCGTATCCCGCTTGTGGCTGAGCTGCCCCGGCGTGTAGGCCGCATGACACGTCTCGCTGGCAGTCTCGCTCCCGCACGACGTTGTCTGCGGCTTGTGCGCCTCGACCTTCAGGTCGTGACAGCCGGGCTCACCCTCGGATGCCGAGCCCGAGCATCTCTTGGGCACGTCGGGATGCAGCGCGTGGAGGTCGGCGGTGTCGTGGCAGCCCGTGCCGCTCGCGGCACAGCCGGACGAGCCGGTCGCCTCAACGGAGCTCACGGAGCTGACTCCGTGCATCGCCGCAGGGGTCCCGACGGCGTGGCACGCCTCGCACGTGCGTACCTTCCACTTCGCCTTGACCGCGGCCAACGCGCCGGTGCGCACGTCGTTGTGGCACTCGCCACAACCGATATCGGTGCCGTACGTGCTGCCGTCGACCACGGGCACGCCCGTGTGGGCGTCACGAAGGTCGACGGAGTGGCATTCCTCACAGGTCGCGGAGGCCTCGCCGGTCTCGGTCTCGCCGGTGCTGGCGTCAACCTTGGTCACGGTAACGGGCTGGGTCATGTCGGTGCCGGTAGCGCCGTGCTTGGTCTGCCGGTAGTGGCCCTTGGGGTACGAGTCGCCGAGCCTCACGGCATCGGCGGCCTTGTCCATCGATCCGTCGTGACAGAGCGCGCATTCGTGCTCGGCAGGTGCGTGGCATGGGATGCAGCCTACGCCCTGGTAGTCGTGGCACGTCGTGCACTCGGCCTCGGGGTGGTACTTGTTGAAGTCGGTGTACGCGGTCTCCGAGCCGTGGCAGCCGCCGCCCGAGTTGGTACACCCGCTTTCCTTGGCAGCGTTGTAGTCGCTAGCCTTGGTGAAGGAGTGAACCGAGCCGGTGGGCGGGTTCCACACGCCCATGAAGATCACCAGGACAGCGAGTGCAGCGACGCCGCGGATCAGCCCGGGCCGCTGCTTCCTCGGCTTTTTGGCGGTGAGCGGGTAGAGGCGGGCGTCGTTAGCACCGGCACTCGCGCCTACGCCGGTACGGCCGCGAGTCCTCGAAGGAGGCGTGCCGTATGGCGGACGTATACCGCCGAGCGGTGTGGGTTTCTGACGTGGCATGACATGCGCCCTTGGCTGGGACCGGTCGCAATGACCCGGCCGCTAATCCAGCTGGAGTCCGAGGACATCCTGGGCGGCAGACCGCAGCGCCCGGATCTTGTCCGGGTCGTCGGGATCATCCGGCTCGACGAGCGTGATGATGAATCCCGTCTGCAGCGCCAGTGCGCCACGCGTCCGGAACACGTCGAGCCCGTTGCGCTCAACGTGATCCTGGATCCTCTGGCAATAGTCGTAGAGCTTGCCCATTTCCATGCCCTCCCGTGGGAAGGCGGCTCCCTTTCCGATGGACTGCCCCTGTCGAGCCCATCGTCGCCGCGACCCTGCGACACGGATAGCCGCTTGCACAGGGTTCATCGGATAGGGAGCTGGAATACTTGAATTGTGTTAATGGCTCCGAATCGCCCGCCGAGACGGGCGGCGAACAGCCGCTACTGGACCGGGGTCGACGACGTCGCTTCCACCGACGTGACCAGCCAACCCTTGGGTCCGAGCTCGACCGTGTACGTCGCCGTGAAGCTCGCCTTCTTCGCCGCGCCCTTATAGGCACCGGAGAGGCTGTCGACGTAGCGATACGTCCACGCCTCTTGGGCGGGCACGAGCTGCTTCTTGGGCGACTCCACAACCGGGGTCCCGAACGTGATCGAGTCCAGTCGCTGGTCTATCTTGCGTCCGCGCTGACGGTCGAGTTCGATGTACGCGTCGACCCGGGTGAGCTCCTCGGGCCCCATCGTCTGGGACGCGACCTCCGACTTGCCGAGCAGGTACGCGTAGCTCACGAAGTCGAGATACGACTGCACGGCCGTCTGCGGAGTCGCGAGACCGGGTCCGCTGGGCTTCTTCGCGTCGGCGGGACGCTCGGTACTCACGGGCGGGACGTCGATGGTGTCCTTCGAACAGCCGCCGAGAAGCCCCGAGACGGCGACAGCGAGCGCGAGCGCGATGATCGCTAGAGCGCGGCCGATTCGCGGCTGCGCTCGAAAGGGTCCGAGGGTCATGGCGAGGATTCTACCCAAGCGGGCCTGCGGGCGGGCGCTATTCAGAGGGCACCTCGCCTGAGGTGATGGACGTCGGGTGAAGCGTGCCGATCGCCTCGTCGCTCTCGCCGATGGGCTCGGGGACGGGATGCCACGCCACCACGAGCAGGCGGTTGCCGGGGATGCGATACACCGAGGTCATCAGACGCATCACGCCCGCGGGCCCCACGATCTCGCCCTCGAGGAAGGCGGGCTCACCCGTATCGGCGCAGTTGTTGAACGCGAGCTCGATCTCGGGTACCCGGTCAATGGGGAGGAACTCGCCGATGGGATGGCCCACGATCTCCTCGTCGGTGAAGCGTGCGGCCATCGCGTAGAGGTACTCGTTGCACCATTCGATCTCGAGCGTCGGCGCGAGGACGATCGCTATCGCGACGGGAACGGTGTGTGGATCGGGAACTCGCTTGACCACGCTGGATGGTCCTCTCTTCTGTAGCTGTCGGCGTCGCGCACCGCAACTCGTTGCATACTTCGTGCCGCTGGGCGTCGAATCGTGACTTCCCCCGTGCCGGTTACGAGCGCTCGGCGGCTTCCCTGCCCACCCGCACCCTGCCGACAGGCCCGTCCGCCTCGGCGATCGGCACCCCGTAGGGGTGCCATGCGGTAACGATGAGCTTGCCGTCGGGGAGTCTCTCGATCGTGGCGACCATACCCATGACGCCGTGAGAACCGACGAACTCGCCTGTGAGGTACGAAGCCTCTCCTGTGTCCAACGTGTTGTTGATGGCTCTCTCCATCTCCGGCGAACCCGCGCCCGGCAGGTACTCGGTGATGGAGCGCCCAACGACTTCCTCTTGAGTGAACTTCCCCAGCATGTCGTACCACCGTTGATTGACCCAGGTGAGGACGAGACCGGGGCCTTCGAGGATTGCGATGGCGGCGGGGGCATCGACGGGTGACCCTGTGCGCTGGACCATTCTGAACACACCCCCTTCGGGGGGACGGCGGCACCCGAGGGTGGTGCCAAAGTCCACGTATACACCTGTGACGCCGAGTACTCCACGGGCGATTCCGTGGGGCGTGCGAACGAAAGGCGGTGCTAGCTGATGCGCACCGCTCCTGCCTCGCCTGAGACGCACCGACCGACCCGCGCGGCGAGCACGCCTCGCACCTCGAGCTCAACCTTGAGCACGTCACCATCGTCGCCCGCAACCGCGATGAGCAGCCCGCCGCTGGTCTGCGGATCGCACAGCACGCGCATCCACACCTCGCGGTCCTCGGGTGCGTCCCACGTGACGAAATCGTCGGCCCATGCGGTCACATCTGCTGTCCGCCCAGGCACCACACCTTGCCCGGCGTACCGAACGACATTCTCGAACAGCGGAACCTCTCCCGCGTAGATCTCGACGGCAACCCCGCTGACGAGCGCCATCTCGTGCACGTGGCCGACGAGTCCGAACCCAGTGATGTCGGTGGCCGCGTGGACCGCGACCTGCCGCATCGCCTCGGCGGCTGCGGCGTTGAGCGCCGCCATCGACTCGACGACCTCGCGCGCGGAGTCCTCTGTCTCGAGCCCGTTCTTCAGCGCGGTTCCTATCACGCCGGTACCGATAGGCTTCGTGAGGTAGAGCGCATCGCCCACACGGGCGCCTCGGCTGTAGATGACCTTGTCGGCGTCGACGATGCCGAGGACCGACAGGCCGTACTTCGGCTCCTTGTCGTCGATGGTGTGCCCTCCGACCACCACCGCACCAGCCTCGCGCACCTTCTCGGCGCCACCGCGGACGACTTCGCCGACGATCTCGGGCCCGAGCGAACACGGAAACGCGAGCAGGTTCATCGCGGTCAGCGGCCGGCCGCCCATCGCGTAGATGTCGGAGAGCGCATTGGCGGCGGTGATGCGGCCGAAGTCGTAGGGGTCGTCGACGATGGGCGTGAAGAAGTCGACCGTCAGCAGCGCTGCGGTCTTCTCGTCGAGGCGGTAGACCGCGGCATCGTCGTTGGTCTCGAAACCCTCCATGAGGGACTCCGACTGCCCCGGCACGATCTTGTCGAGCACTGCCTGGAGGTCCGCCGGACCCCACTTGGCCGCTCAACCCGACTTCGTCGACAGCTGCGTCAGCCGGATACGGTCGCTGGTGTCTCCGGGTTGCGCCATACGGTCACTAGCCTCCTCGGCGGTGCACCGGGTGCGAACGGTCGCATTCAGTCTAGCCGAGGGGCAGCGAGGGCAGACGTCGGGCTAGCTCACCGCGCGTGCCAGCAGCGTGGTTCCCGGCAGGTCCTCGTCGGCGGGGAACGGATCACAGGGCCGGCCGAAGAGGAACCCTTGCCCGTAGCGCACGCCAAGCGCGCGCAGCGCGTGCAGCTCGGCCTCGGTCTCGATGCCCTCGGCGATGAGGTGCGACCCGACGTTGGTGGAGAATGCGACCAGCGACTCGATCAGCCGCGCCCGCACGTCGTCCGAGTCAACGCCGCGGATGAGGGACAGATCGACCTTGAGCCACTCCGGGCGGACCTCGGCGAGTGCCTGTAGCGAGCCGTAGCCTGCGCCGGCGTCGTCGACCGCGATCGCGAAGCCTAGGGCGCGCAGGTACTCGAGTATGGAACGGAACGCCGAGAAGTCGCTGACCGCGCAACGCTCGGTCAGCTCGAGCACGATCTCGGTCGGCGAGAGCACCTTGTCCTCGACGAGCTGCATCGACATGATGTCGCGCAGCTGGGGGTCGCCCACCGCGTCCGGCTCGATGTTCACGAACAGCTTGCGCCCCTCAGGGAGCTGCTCCGCGGCGGCGAAGGCACGTCGGCGACAGATGCGCTCGAGGCGCAAGACGAGATCGGCATCGTAGGCAGCGCTGAACAGCTTGTCGGGGTGCTCGAACTCGGTCCCCTCGGGTCCGCGGGAGAGCGCCTCGTAGCCGATCACCTGGCCGCTCGCGAGGTCGAACACGGGGAGCACCACCGTGCGTATGTCCTCGGAAGCCAGGACTCGGCGCAAGCGGCCGGAGCGCTCGCTGGCCGCCTCGGCCTCGCGCGCGCACGACGACGCCAGCGCCGCCTCAAGGCCCTCGTACACCAGCCGCTCCATTCTGATGTTCTCCCGGTGCTCGACGAGCGCCCACCCCACGTAGCAGCCGAACTTGCGGAACAGCTCCTGCGGGATGGTCTCCTCGAGTTCCACGCGGATCGCTTCCTCGACCCGGTTCACGAGCGCGACGAGAGCGTCGTGCGAGATCTTGTCGGACTCCCTCGGCGGGGAAAGCACGATGACGAACGAGTTCCCCGAGATCATGAGCTCGGCGATGGTGTCGTCACCTCTGATCGCGTAACCCGTGACCGCCTGGAGCCCGGTGGCGACCTCGCGCATCACCTGGTCGAAGGTCTCCCATCCGTAGATCTCCTCGATGTGGGAGTGGCGGGTGACGTTCACGCATAGCAGCGAGACCTCGCCGCGCTCCTTCACGATCGAAACGATGTGGGGGAACAGCAGCGGAGCGGTGGGCAGGCCGGTGACCGGGTCGTAGAGGAGCCGCTCGAGCTCGGGGTGCTCCTCGAGCAGGTCGTGGAAGTCGAGCCACGATTCGAGCAGGTACGACGGGTCCTCGGCGTGCGGCATGTGCGCCCCAATCTCACGAGCGGCGTCCCCCGACGCCGACAGCTCCGTATCGCTCGATGTGTCGGCATTTCGGCGGTTGCAGGTGAGCGGGTCGACCGTGTGTCTGCACGCAAGGCGTGCGGCATCAAGCGTACGACAAGCGCAGGGCGCTCGTGCCGTTTCCTTCCAACGGAACCGTGAAGCCGTTCACTCCGATGGGCACCGGTGCGCCACCGCGAACGTCGGCGATCGATGCGACGCGGCGGTCGCACGACAGCGTCGCGGTCACGCCGTCCGACGCGTGATTGAGCAGCAGCACCACGTCGTCGTTCTCGCCCTGAAGCACCGCGATCTCGACGTCGGCGGTGTCGCAGGACACCGGCGACGCGCACCCCGCCGAGCGGCCCACGGCGCCGTACACCGAGCGCACCATCGTCGACACCGGCGTCGGCGTGGCCCATGCATCGTTCTGCGCGATGGCTCGCTCGAGCGGCACCGCGACGAAGACCGCGCGCCCCTGCCCCACCTGGTTGTACGTGAGCAGCGGGCCGCCGCGTTCGTCGGTGGCGACGATGGTCGCGTCACCCGCCGAGAGCAGCGCGACATTGGGTATCGCGAAGGGCAGGTCGAAGCTCGCCAAGTCGCCGAGCAGCCCCGCCTGGGCGACTCGGCAGGAGAACGCCTCCCGAGGGCCACCGTCGCCGAGGAACTCGACGCCGAAGATGTCGCGCACCAGCGCGGGCACCTCGCCGCCGCCGTACGACAGCACGAGCGAGCCGCCCGACTGCACGAAAGCCGCAAGGCGCTCCCACGTCTGGTCGGCGAGGGAGAACGCGCTGGGCACCACGAGCATCTGCCAGTCGCGGAAGTCGTCGCTCTCGTGCGCGACGCTGACCGGGATGTGCGCCTCCTTCATCCCGATGAAGCCGTGGAGGCACGCGCGCGCGTCGTAGAGCCCCGCGAGGTTGGGCAGGGGCTCGTAGCGCTCGTCGGGAACGATGATCGCCGCCCGCTCGGGTGTGGCCTCGTAGTGGCCGAGGTCGATCCTGGCGGCGAGCCGAGCGAATCGCCGCATCTCTTCGAACGACGGCTTCGGCTCGCCATCGTGGTCGGCGATACCGACGAGCGACTCGAACGGCTCGGTGAAGTACGGCTCGCGGCGCTCGGTCTCGAGGTCGCGGTAGCGGCGGGCGAGCACGCCGGCCGCGCGGTTCATGAGCCCGCTCCACAGCACCGTGCGCAGATAGGTCGCCTCTTCGGCGACGCTCGTGTCGAGTGACGTCGTGCCCGCGTCGTCGAGAAGCACGGGGAGGTCCTGACGCGAAGCGTGGAGGAGGAACGAGGGCAGGTAGGTCGAGGGACCGCTGGTGATGGGGCCCTCAGCGGCATAGGCCCGGTACTCGGAGGTGAGGTGGCTGACGCCGAACTCCACGAGCCCGACGGTCTCGCGAGCGTCGACACCGGTCTCGCGGAACAGCGTCTCCGGGTCCACACCGATGGTGACCGGCCTCGTCTCGTCGACCTCACGGATCGCGTCGCGCATCGTGCGCGCCCACTCGACCATCTCGGAGGCGTTCGAGAACCCGGCGCAGAACGCCTCGTTGGCGAGGTCCCACGCGAACACCGACGGGTCCGAACGGAAGCGGGTCACGATGTTCTGCACGAACGCGACCTCACGTTGGACGAGATAGCCGTCGGTACGGGCGTCGCGGCGCTTGCCCCACGGCACCTCGACCAGCTCGCCGCTGCCATCGTCGGCGAAGAAGCACACGACCACCTGGAGCTTGTTGGCGCGCGCAGCGTCGAGAACGTCTGCTACGCGCTCGATCGCGTCATCGTCGTACTGCGCGACCTGGGGCTCGATCGCCTTCCACGACAGGAACACGCGCACGAGGGCGAAGCGCGCCTCGGCAAAGGTCGCGAAGTCATCGGCGATGTCGCCGGTGTAGGCGTGCTCCGCCGACTGGGTCTCCGAGTCGAGGGGGTAGTAGTTCACGCCAAGAGGGAACCGGGCGTTGCGGCGCGGCCCCGAAGGAGCGGGCGCCTTGGCGGCTCTCTCGGCGGCCCGGTCATCGTGCTGGCCCGCGGTTGCGCCTTCGGTCGACACCTCCTCGTCGGCGAGCAGGCGCTGGTCGGCCTGCGCGGCTCGCCTGAAGCGGCTCTGCCGTCGCTGCCGAGGGTCTCCCTTGCGGGTAGGCATCGTTATCCCCTCCCCTCGGCGTACTCGTCGAACAGCCGCCAGAACAGCCCCTGCCGCCGCGTGTCGTAGTACGCGGCGCGACGGGTCTCCCACTGCGCCTCGGCGGTGCGGCCCTCGGTGAGGAGCACCGCCGCGAGCCCAAAGCGGGCGCGCACGCACGAGGGGTCGAGCACGAGCGCGTTGTCGTAGGCCTTCTTGGCCTGCCCGAACGTCTGCAACGCAAGCAGCGACTCGGCCAGCAGCACGTGCGACATCGGATGCGAGGATACGGCCTTGGCGAGCGCGGTGAACACGCGCGACGCGGAGCGGTCGAGACCGGGGCGCTTGCTGAACGCCGCGCCGAGGACGTAGACGGCGGTCGGAGTGCGGGCGCTGATGGCCAGTGCTCGAAGCGCGAGCGACATCGCCTCATTGACCGCCTCCTGCTTCAGGTACAGGTACGCCGCCAACCCGAGCGCTTGGGCGTCCTCGGCACCTTCGTCAAGTACGAGTCGCAGCAGGTCCGCCGCCGAGAAGTAGTCCTCTTCGAATGCCAGCGCACCGGCAGCCGCGATCCGCGAGTCGCGGTCGGGAGCGACATCGGCGGGATCGGGTGCCGGATTGCCGTCGTCGTAGATGCCGGCGAGGGTGAAGAAGAAGTCATCCTGGGTGGGGTCGAGCTCGCCGGCCTTGCGGAACCCAGGTAGCGCGGTAGCCATCCCTTCCTTCTTGAGCGCGGCGACGGCGAGGTTGTACATCGCGCGTGCCTCGGTGGGGTCGAGCTCGAGCGCCCTGCGCCACGCCTCGATCGCCTCGTCCTCGAACGCCGCAGCGGCGAACGCCTCGCCGAGCTGAACGTGCGCGGTCACGAGGTCGGGCACCACCTCGGCGAGCTCGTGCCACACGAGGATGGACTGGTCCCACATCCCGCCGTGGCGGTCGTAGGCAAGCCCGAGGCACAGGTACGCGGGCGCGCACCCGGGGTCGATCTCGATGGCGCGGGTCGCCGAGGCGATCGCCTCGGTGTAGAAGTCGCCTGCGAGGAACTGGTCGGCGAGGAGCACGTGCACGAGCGGATCGCTCTCGTCGAAACGCAGCGCGTGGAATGCAGCCTCGACCGCGGGCGCGATGTGGCCCTGCCGCGCAAGGCCCTCGGCGAGCAGCGACTGCTGGCTGCGGCCGCTCACGACGAGACCTCCGCTCCGGCCTCTGCGCGCTTTGCGGCTTTCGCGAGCAGCTTCAGCGCGCTCTCGGCGCCGCGCACGACGCCATTGGCGCCCACGGACTTGGCGAGCGTGGTGTCGGCGACGAAGGGGGCGCCGGCAACGAACACGATCACGTCGTCGCGTCCCGCGCTTTCGAACATCTCGCGCACGCGCACGACGGCGTGCGCGGCCGAGAGAAGCTCAGCGAACACGATGACCATCCGCCCGCCGGTCTCCTCGATGCGCTCCAGAAACTCGCTGGGCCGCACCTCGCTGCCAAGGTCGAGCACGCGGTGGCCCGCTTCCTTGAGCGCCGAGCCGACGATGTTCTTGAGCACCGTATGCTCGTCGCCCTGCATCGTCCCGATGACGACGGTGAGCCCGGTGTCGGGAGCCGTCTTCGGCGGGGTCACGAACGAGGTGACCTGCTCGGCAACCACGGCGGCTTGCGTGAAGCGGTACTCGTCGACGATGCCGTTGGCCCACGCGCCGCCGAGCATCGACATCGCCGGAGCGAACAGGCGATCGAAGAGCTGGTCCTGAGGCGTGCCGGCGGACCGGGCGCGCTCGATCACGGTGATGGCTGCGGCGGGGTCGTGATTCACGAAGGCCTGGAAGAGACGTGCGACTGCATCATCGGCCATTCGCGCCAAACCCTCCTCAGACTCGCGATTGCTGACGCGACTCGCGCCTGCCTGCCCTACTCGCAGTATCCCATTTCACGGCGCCGCAGCGGAGCATCACGAGCGCTCTTCACGGCACCGGGTTCTTGCCTGGTAGCGGCGGTGGGATTCGAACCCACATCGGGTCGTTGCGACCCAGAGGTTTTTAAGACCCCCTCCTGTGCCAATTCGGATACGCCGCCGACCGCCTTGAACTGTACCCCCATTGCGCGCCGGAGTGCGGGTGACTCCCGTCACATCCCGGGGGATTCATGCAGGTGATGATAGGTGTCGAGCAGGATGCCGTACAGGATGTCGTGATCCGAGACCACCGCCGAGTCGAGACCGGCGAGCCCGACGATCGTCTCGAGGATGAGCGCACCCGCAACGATGACTGGTGCGCGGCCGGGGTCGAGGCCGATCACGTGTTTGCGCTCCTCGAGCGGCAGCCGAGCAAGCATCTCGAGCAGATCGGCGAGGTCCGAGCCGGTGAGACAGCTGCCGTGCACCAGGTCGGCGTCGTAGACCGCGAGCTCCTGCTTGATCGCCGCGAGCGTTGTGGCGGTGCCCGCCAGGGCAAGGAGCGCACGAGGCCGGGTGCGAAGCGCATCGAAGTACGGACGCAACAGCTCGACGGCCCAGGCGCGCCCCGCGTCCAGTTCTGCCTGCGTCGGCGGGTCGCTCGGCAGGAATCGCTCGGTGAGCCGCTTGCTGCCCACATCGATCGACCGCGCCGCCTCGATCCGCCGCTGCCTCACACCGTCCTCGATGGTGACGTGCCCCAGCACCAGCTCGGTCGAGCCACCCCCGAGGTCGCACACCAGCAGCCCCGCGCCTTCCATACCGTACGTCGCACCGGCGAACGAGAGCTGGGCCTCCTTGTCGCCGGGGATGATCGCGGGCGTGATGCCGTGAGTCCCCAGCATGCTCGCGAAGTAGCGACCGTTCTCGGCGTCGCGAGACGCGCTCGTCGCCATCGCGGTGAACCGCTCGACGCCGAGATCGCGCATCGTCTCGGCATAGCGCGAGATCACCTGCTCGACGCGCTCCATAGCAGCATCGCTCAGTCGACCCGTCGCCGAGAGCCCCTCGCCCAGGTGAGTGATGTCGGTGCTCCGCTCCACCTCGCGGATCCCGTCCTCGTCGACGTCCGCGACGAGCAGTCGTGTGGTCACCGTGCCGATGTCGATCGCGGCGAGGCGGTTGGGGCTCATGGGGTTCCTTCCGTGGACGGTGTGTCGAGCGACGCACAACGGCTGTCGCCGCATGAGGGACCGACTCGTTCGAGCAGCGCCTCTCCGATGGGATCGTCGATGCCGACGAGGACCAGCGCGATGCGCGCGTGGATGCACTTCGCAGCGGTGCGTGACTCCTGCCCCGCAACGCCGACGGCACCGCATTCGTCCACGCCTCCGGACTCCGCAACACGCCGTTCGCGAAGCTCGAGGTCGACCGCGCCAAGCGCGAGAGCAAGGTCGGCGTCGTCGGCGACGAGGGCGTCCCACTCGGCGAGCTCACCGGCGGATTCGGCAGCCGAGGCGGCGTCGGCGAGGTAGGGACAGGTGAGCCAGTACAGCGTCGGGAACGGCGTGCCGTCGTCGAGCCGCGACGGGGAGGCAATCACCGTGGGGAAGTCGTGAACGCAGCTCGCGGCGACACGCCACGGGGTGCGGGGAGCGCGCCCAACCTGGCGAGCGACGAGGGCGGCGAGTCGGTCGGTGTTCGGCGGCACGATCACTTGCGGACGCCGAAGACAGCATCCATGAACGCCGTCCACGGGCCGACCGGTGCGGCCGTCACTTCGTCGCTGTCGATCCTCGGCGCAGCGCTGGTGCCCGGCTTCTCGTCACCATCGATCACGATGCCCAGGCTCTCGCCCTTCCTCACCATGCCGAGCTGCACGCGGGCCTCGGCCTCGATCCCCTCGGTGGTCTCGAGGGTGGCGACGTGGGTCTCGAGCCGCTCATTGCGCGCCCGGATCGATGCAAGCTCGGCCTGGAGCTTGGAGCGCTGGCGCACGGCCTGGTACTGCACGCGCGCGACGGGGTAGTAGGCCAGCACGAACAGCGCGAGCACGGCGAGTATGCCGGCGGGGAGCAGCCACCACCGGAGTGTCTTCAGCGGCGACGGTCCCGAGGAGGCGGCCGTCGACCTGGCGGAGCCCTTCCGGGGACGCGGCTTGGCCGAGGGCTTCGCAGACGCCGAAGCCGCCGCCTTCGATGACTTCGCAGGGGTCGCGGACGTGCGCAAGCGCGCCGACGGATGGCTGCGGCGGGCCGCTGCCGTCTGTCGCGCCTTCGCTGAAGCCCCGTGCTGCGTCTGATCCTTGGGCACTGTGCTCCGACAAGTGGTGGTGTCTGAGGCCAGCGGTGCGCGGCAGCCCGCGTACGGGCTACCGAGGCGGATTCTACTACACCCGGCGGACCATGATGGTGTCGGTCGCCCCGGGAACGCCACTGGCTCGGCCCGACGTGATCGCGATGAGGTCGCCCTCCGTGCAGGAACCCTGATCGAGCACGGCCTCGCACAGGACGTCGAGGACGGCCTCAATGACACCCTCGGTGACGACGATGACGGGTGTGACTCCCCACACCAGCCGAAGCCGCCGGGCGACCGCCGGGAAGGGAGTCGCGGCGATGAGTGGTGCGGTCGGCCGGTGCTGCGCGACGACTCGAGCCGTCGCCCCCGTCTGAGTCGCAGTCACGATGGCGGCAAGGGGCAGCCGGTCCGGGAGTCGCGCGACGATCGCACCAAGGGCGTGCTGCACGTCTTCGGGGTGCGGATCGTGCGGGATGTCCATCTCGCCGGGCCTGAGTGCCGCCTCGGCCGCCTCGGCTATGCGCGCCATCGCATCGACCGCCTCGAGGGGGTGATCGCCCACGGCGGTCTCCCCCGACAGCATCACCGCGTCCACCCCTTGAAAGATCGCGTTTGCCACGTCACTTGCTTCTGCACGGGTCGGACGCGCGCTGCGAGTCATTGACTCGAGCATCTCGGTCGCCACGATGACGGGCTTACCGGCGACGCGTGCGGCGATGACGATGGCGCGCTGAAGCACGGGGACGTCTTCGGGCGACGTCTCGACGCCGAGATCCCCGCGGGCAACCATCACCGCGTCCGCAACGTCGACGATCTCGGCGACGTGGTCCACGGCCTCGTGCTTCTCGATCTTGGCCACGATGGGGATGTCCCGACCGCCGAGCAGGCTGCGCAGCACCTGGACATCGTCGGCCGAGCGGACGAACGACTGCGCGATGAGGTCCACATCTGCCTTCATCGCCCACGCCACAACATCGCGATCGCGCGCCGTGAGCGGGTCGATGGGCAGCGAGACGGCCGGCATGTTGATGCCCTTGCGAGAAAGCAGCGGCCCCCCGGTCAAAACCCTCGTGACCAGGTCGTGACCGTGGATCGCCTCGACCGCGAGGACGATGCGACCGTCGTCGATGAGGATGCGATGGCCCGGCGACACCGCCGTGGCGAGCGCTCCGCCGAGGGTCGTGCATGCGCACTCCGTCGTACCCAGGCACTCGCCCGCCGAGATGGTGAACTCCCGCCCCGCCTGGAGAACGACGCCGGGCTCGACCTCCCCAAGCCGGGGCTTGGGGCCGGAGACGTCGAGCATCAGGGCAACATCGCTGCGGCAACGTTCGGCCGACGCGCGAACCGCCCGGCAGTGGGCCTCGAGCTGTTCTGTGTTCGAGTGGGACGACGAGATCCTGATGACGTCGACGCCCGCGTTGATGAGGCTGTCTATCGCCTCCGGTGAGTCGGTGGCAGGTCCCAGGGTGGCCACGATCTTCGTGCGGCGCATGCCCTCGCTCCCCTCGCGTTGGTCACCCGGCCGGGGCGGCGGGGTGCGAAAACGATCACTCCTCGGCTTTGGGAAGCCTCATGAGTTGTATACCGTCCTCCATGCGCCGAACCGTGACTTCGCCCTGACCGAGCCGGTGCACGGCGGTGCGAAGGCTGCCGTAGATCCGCTCGAGATCGCCGCGCTCGGCGCGCACGACCAGGGCGCGCTCGCCGGTCGAGACGAAGTAGCGCACCAAGCGAGTCGCGGTGCCGCGCGGTGCGGGGTGCGGCACGTCGACGACGCGCGCCTCCACATCCCAGATCTCCTCGCCTGCCATGGTGGGCGACCACGACGCGATGTCGGCGACAAGGACAACGGCGTGGGGCGTGTGTCTCTCGGCTTCGGCAGGGGGTTGCCCGCTCACGAGATGGAGCCTGACGTCGAAGCCCTGCAGCGAGGCGGCGCGGGCAAGATACGCCCAGTCCATCGATCCGTCCTCGTCGAGGAGCATCACGACGTGGTCGGTGACCCGCCGAGCAAGCTCGTGGAGAAGCCGCAGCAGACCGACCCCTCGGCGGGGCGTGAACGTCACCACCGCGATCTCGTAGAGAGCGTCGTGGGGCAGACCCTCAGCCATGCCCTGCAGCACGCTCAGGTGAGGAGCCGAGGCGACCTGCTTCGCGAGCAGGCGGCGCAGCATCCCCGCACTGGGCTCGAGGGCGGTGAGGTGACCGGCCCGCTCGAGCAGCGGCGCGGTCAGCAGACCGGTTGCAGCGCCGACCTCGAGGATCTTCGAGTCCTGGGGCACCTCGGCCAAGAGCGCTTCGACCAGCTCGGGGAACACCCGCTCCTGGCCGAACTCGTAGTCGTAGCGGTTCGCAAGCCGCTCTCGGCGTTCGAGCGCTGTCTCGATGGGCACGCCGAAGCGGTCGAGCGAAGCGGTGCTCGGCTGCGATCGGGTAGGCACGCTGACGCTCCCCTCGTCTCCGCCGTTCTGCTCGTCCATCTGCGGGCCAGCCTTGCCGCAGGAAAGCTCCCACGGCGGGCCTCCCGCCGGCGCCTCGACTCCGTTGCTCCGTGCGCCGCAGACCTCCTGGCTGGCTACTTCCGGCTCGCCCCCCGCGATCCGTGTCTCTTGGGGCTTCCGGCCGTCGTCAGCCACGGATGCTGTAGAACGCCTCCAACCCGGGGTACGCGCCCGAATCGGCGAGCTCGTCCTCGATGCGGAGGAGCTGATTGTACTTCGCGACTCGGTCGGAGCGAGCCGGCGCGCCGGTCTTGATCTGGCCGGCGTTGGTCGCCACCGCAAGGTCGGCGATGGTGGTGTCCTCAGTCTCGCCGGAGCGATGCGAGATGACGGCCGTGTATCCGGCGCGCTTGGCCATCTCGATCGCATCGAGGGTCTCGGTGAGCGTGCCGATCTGGTTCACTTTCACGAGGATCGAGTTCGCGACGCCCAGTTCGATGCCGCGGGCGAGGCGCTCGGTATTGGTGACGAAGAGGTCGTCGCCGACGAGCTGGATCTTCCCGCCGAGACGGTCGGTCATGAGCTTCCAGCCGTCCCAGTCCTCCTCGGCCATGCCGTCCTCGATCGAGATGATCGGGTAGCGGTCCACAAGCCCGGCCCAGAACTCCACCATCTCCGCCGAGGACAGCTCGCGACCTTCACCGGCCAGCACGTACAGCTTGCGCTGGGGATCCCACAGCTCGGTGGTCGCGGGGTCGAGCGCGAAGCGGACCTGCTCGCCCAGCGAGTAGCCGGCCTGCTCGGTGGCCTCGGCGAGGACCTTGAGAGCGTCCTCGTTGCTGTCGAGGCTGGGGGCGAATCCGCCCTCGTCGCCGATGGCGGTCGAGAGGCCACGGTCGTGGAGAACCTTCTTGAGGGTGTGGTAGATCTCCGCGCACCACCGCAATGCCTCGGCGAACGTCGAGGCGCCCACGGGCATGACCATGAACTCCTGGAGGTCGACGTTGTTGTCTGCATGCGCTCCGCCGTTGAGCACGTTCATCATCGGGACTGGCAGCGTGTGCGCGTTCACTCCACCGAGGTAGCTGTACAGGGTGAGTTCGGTCGACTCGGCGGCGGCCTTGGCGTTCGCGAGCGACACGCCGAGGATCGCGTTGGCGCCCAGCTTGGCCTTGTTCGCCGTGCCATCCAGCGAGAGCAGCGCGTCGTCGATGGAGCGCTGGTCGCTCGCGTCCATGCCGACGATCTCGGGAGCGATGAGCTCGTTCACGTTGTTGACCGCGGTCATGACGCCTTTGCCGAGGTAGCGCGCCGAGTCCCCGTCGCGCAACTCGACGGCCTCGAACTGGCCGGTCGACGCACCGCTGGGCACCGCGGCACGGCCGAAGCTCCCGTCGTCGAGGGTGACCTCGACCTCGACGGTCGGGTTGCCCCGTGAATCCATGACCTCACGCCCGTAGACGTCGATGATGCTGCTCATGCGTCCGTCCCCTCCCCTGCCTTGGCCTGTTGCCACAGCGCCTCTTGCTCGTCCAGCGACAGGTCGGCGATGTGCCGCCCCTGAGTCGCCGCTCCCTGTTCCATGCTTGCCCAACGCCGGCGGAACTTGTCGCATGTTGCGCGAAGCGCCGACTCGGCGTCGATACCCTGCTTGCGAGCCAGGTTCACGATCGTGAACAGCAGGTCGCCGATCTCGTCGGCGGCCTCGGCACTTCCCGGCTCGGTGGCCTTGAGCTCGTCCATCTCCTCGTGGACCTTGTCCCACACGCCGTCGAGGGACTCCCACTCGAATCCGGCGGCGACAGCCTTACGCGAGATCGTCTGCGCGCGCATCAGCGCGGGCAGCGCGTGGGGGACGCTGTCGAGGACGCCTTGGCCCTTCTCCGCCTTCTCGTCGCGCTTGATCTCGTCCCACTTGGTGATCACCTCGGTCGGCGTGCCGGCCGTCCCTTCGCCGAAGACGTGAGGGTGGCGGCGCACGATCTTGGCGGTGATCTCCTCCACGACCTCGGCGACGGTGAACTCGCCGTCGTCGGATGCGATCTGCGACTGCAGTACTACCTGCAGAAGCACGTCGCCGAGCTCCTCTCGAAGCCCGGCGACGTCATCGGTCTCTATGGCGTGGACGGCCTCGTAGGCCTCTTCCACCATGTTCTTCGCAATGGAGCGGTGGGTCTGCTCCAGGTCCCAGGGGCAGCCACCCTCGGGGTCGCGCAACCGCGCGATGAGGGCAACGAACTCATCGAACCCGTGACTCGACTCCACCCCTCGCCTCTCGCCTATGGCCGAGGGCTACTTGGTGCCGGTGGTGGTCGTTGAGCCGGTGTTCACCTTGGTCGCGAGGTCCTTCACGAAGATCTCGATCTTGGCCTTCTTGCGAAGGTCGTCCAGAAGCTTCTGATACAGGTCCGCACGCTTCTGCTCGACGATCTTCTGGCTGATCGCGGTCTCGACCTCGGACAGCGGCTGCTGCTTGGCGGCACGCGAATCCGTCACCTTGATGATGTGATAGCCGAACTGCGTCTTCACCACGGTGGAGAGCTGCCCGACCTTGAGCTTGTCGAGGGCGGCCTGGAACTCCGGCACGTACGGCGTGGTCGGCCAGTCGAGGTCGCCACCCTTCTGGGCGGAGACAGTGTCGATGGAGTTCGCCTTGGCGAGCTTCGAGAAGTCCGCGCCGCCCTGGATCTCCTTGAGGAGCTTCTCGGCGGCCGCCTTGTCCTTCACGAGGATGTGGGAGGCGCGCTTGGCGGCGGTCTGGCCGAACTCCGACTTGTGGGTGTCGTAGTACGCCTTGATCTCGGCCTGCGTGGGCTTGGCAACGTCCTTCGACAGCTGCTCGACGAGCTTCTGCGTGACGAGCTGCGTCCTGATCTGGTCATTCAGCGACGCCGGATCTATGCCGGCGTTCTTCAGCGCGGCGTCGAACGCAGCCTGGTCCTTGAAGCCCTTCTTGATCTGGTCGATCTGCTTCTGGACGTCAGCGTCGGTGATGTCGATGCCCCGATCCTTGGCCGCCTGAGCGATGAGCTCGCGGTTGATGAGCTCGTCCAGGAGGCGCTGCTTGAATTCGATCTCGCGCTGTGCGGCGTCGGCACCCTGGAAGAACTGCGGGAAGCGCTTCTTCACCTGGTCGAGCTGCGTCTGGAGCTCCTCGTTGGAGATCTTCTCGCCGTTCACGGTCGCGGCGACATCCTTGTTGCCACAGCCGACAAGGGCGAACGCGAGTACCGCCGCGAGCACGGCGGCGACTGCGATGCGCAGAGGTTTCATCGAGGTCCTTCCGATTGATTCACGAATGCCGATGTCACAGCGCCAGAAGGCGGTCTTAGACAGGGGTGAGTATAGCATCGAGCATGCCTAGGACCGCTGCCGTCATGGACTCTCCATAGTCCAGCGGACGGGCGAGCGTTTTGGTGCGCTCGGTGTACACCGCGCCGTGCGACGCGAGCCGGGTCCGTGCTTCCGAATCGGCAGGTATCGGCGAGAGCGTGACCCGCCGGCGAACGACCGCCACGGAGGTGATGCCGGCCTCGGCCGCCAGCGCGCGGATCCGGGCGACCGAGACGAGGTTGCGAGCCGCCTCGGGCAGCGCGCCGCACGACGCCTCGAGCTCGTCGGCCGCCGCGTCCACGGCCTCGATCGATGGCGACCCCGCGAGGCGGCGGTAGTAGCGCACCCGCTCGTCCACGTCGGCGACGTACTCCTCGGGGAGGAATGCCGGCACGGGCAGGTCCACTCGGACCTCGGGGAACGCGACGACCGGCTCGCCGCGGGCCTCAGCCACGGCCTCACCAAGCATCTGCGCGAACAGGTCGAAGCCGACCGCGGACAGGTTGCCTGACTGCTCGGCGCCGAGCAGCGAGCCCGCCCCCCGGATCTCGAGGTCTCGCATCGCGACCTTGATGCCACTGCCGAGGTCCTGGTGGTCGCGGATCGCCGTGAGGCGCTCGACGGCCTGCTCGGTCAGCGCGCTCTCGCGCGGGAACATGAAGAACGCGTACGCCTTCACGTGGCTCCGGCCAACGCGGCCTTTCAGCTGGTAGAGCTGAGCGAGGCCGAGCCGTTGGCTGTCCTCGATGACGAGCGTGTTGGTGTGGGGGTTGTCGATGCCGCTCTCGATGATGGTCGTGGCGACGAGCACGTCGTATTCGCCCGCCGAGAACGCCTCCATCACCCGTTCGAGCTGGTGCTCCGACATCTGTCCGTGGCCCACCCCGATGCGAGCCTCGGGCGCGGCTTCCTGCACCCGGCGCACCGCTTCCTCGATCGTGCGCACGCGGTTCGAGACGTAGTAGACCTGGCCGCCTCGCTCGATCTCTCGGCGGATGGCTCCCGAGACGATGTCGGCGTCGTACTCGCCCACGTGCACGGTGACGGGGAAGCGGTTGGGTGGCGGCGTGTCGATGACCGAGAGGTCGCGC
>CAYHCN010000002.1:0-20897 GCA_964354945.1 uncultured Eubacteriales bacterium | reverse complement strand
CGCGGTCATGGGCGACATCAGCTCCATCCGCGGCCGCGTCCATGCCCAGGACGCGCCCGAGGCGGGAGTCCAGGTCATCAGGGCCCAGGCCCCCTTCGCCGAGGTCGTGCACTACTCGCCACATCTCCGCGCGCTGAGTAGCGGCACCGGGGTCTACACGATCGAGATCAGCTCGTACGAGCAAGTCCCTGGCGATCTCCAGAAGAAGCTCGTCGATGCATACCAGAAGGAGCGCGCCGAGGGGCACTAGCCTCCTGCGAACGCTCCGCCGTCCGGCGGATACAACGAGAGGCCGGCACTCCGAAAGGAGGTCGGCCTCTTCGCGTGCGTTCGTGTTGGCGCCCTCTGTAGGATTCGAACCTACGACCTTCTGCTCCGGAGGCAGACGCTCTATCCCCTGAGCTAAGAGGGCGCGGCGCTTGCGCACATTACCATACCCGCCCACCCCGACCAACCGCTCCGGCAGCACCCGGGCGCACCCCCGCTCGGCGTCCCGGCCGGCTCGTCTGCGACGGCCCTCCCTCAGCTAGACTGGCTCCAAGCCTTTGCGAGCGCGAAGGGGCGCCATGGCACCCGGAAGGACCCTGCTCATCATCAACCCGGCGGCTCGTCACGGCGAGACCGCGAAGCTCGTCCCGGCCGTGGAAACCCTGCTGGGCAGCCTGCCTCACGACACGGTGATGAGCGAGTGCATGGGTCACGCGGCCCAGATCGCCGCCGCGGCATCAGAGTACGACGCCGTGGTGGCGATGGGCGGCGACGGCACCGTGCACGAGGTGCTGAACGGCCTGATGCGAATCCCCGCCGAGAACCGCCCCGTCCTCGGGGTGCTGCCGACAGGTTCGGGCAACGACACGCGCCGGACGCTCAACATCCCCGCCGATCTGGCCGAGGCCGCTCGAGTGGTCATCGCCGGCGATGCGCACCCGTTCGATGTGGGGGTGTGCAACGACGTCTACTTCAACAACAGCTTCGCCGCCGGGATGGACGCCAAGGTCACCGCGAAGGCGGTCGAGTACAAGGTCACCCGAGAGCGGTCGGGATTGTGGCTCTACCTCACAGCCTTGCTGTACGTGCTCTTCAACGACTTGGGGAGCTTCCCGCTGAACGTCTCGTGGGACGGCGCGGACCCCGTACTGCTCGACACGCTGATAATCGCAGCCACGAACGGCCCGACCTACGGGGGCGGGTTCTTCATCACGCCCGACGCGATTGCCGACGACGGGCTGTTCGACGTCTGCACCATCGACCCCCTCGGGCTGCCCGAGGCCCTCGTCCGCCTCCCGTTCGTGATCGTGGGCAAGCACACCAGGATGCGTCCCGTTCACATGTCGCGCCATTCCTCGATCGTGATCGAGTGCGCGTGCGAAGTGCCGGCGCAGATCGACGGCGAGGTGCTCCTGGAGCGGCGCTACGAGATCTCGATGCTTCCGGGTGAGATCCGCTGCCTCGTGCCGAGGAGGATGTCGTGAGCGCTGTGGCCGCCGTGCTCCCCGCGAGTGCTGCCGCGCTGGTCCTGGGCTACCTCATCGGGTCGATCCCGGTCGCCTACATCATCGTGCGCATGGTGACCGGGGAGGACATCACGTTGCACGGCACCGGCAACGTCGGATCCATGAACGTCCGCAGGACGACCGGGTCGTGGGCTTGGTTCGCGGTCGCGGTCGTCGGCGACGGGCTCAAGGGCCTGGCACCGGTGGCCCTCGCAAAGTTCGTCTTCATGCCTGCGGGGTACGGCTTCACCGTGCTCACTCCAACGGGCGTGATGATGGCCGACGCGAGCGGCATCGCCGCGTTCTGGCTCCCGATCATGGCGACCGCTTTCGGTGTGGTGATGGGCCACAACTACTCGATATGGATGGCGCTTATCCACCGACGGTTCGGGCGCACGGGCAAGGGGCTGGCGACCGGAGCGGGAGCGCTTCTCGCCTACGACTGGCGGTACTTCCTCGCCGTGCTCGTCGTTGGCCTGAGCGTCATCGCACTGACCCGCTACATGATGGCCGGCCAGGTGGCCGCCGCGGCGACGCTTCCTATCACCGCGCTCGTGCTGCAATCGCCCGACTGGCCGTTCGCGCTCCTGATGGGATCGATCGTCTACGCAGCCCACCACAAACGTTTCGTGGGATTGCTGCAGGGCCGAGAGCCCAAGCTCTACATCGATGACGGGAGCGGCCCGCGAGGCTAGGTGCGTAGACGGCGAAGGCCGGGCGAGTCGCCCGGCCTTCGTACAAGAAGCGATAGATCGAACCCTACATCGAGATGGAGCCGCTGGGGCAATCGTCCACGCAGATGCCGCACTCGGTGCAGTCATCGGGACGGGCCAGAACCGCGACCTCTTCGAGGTCGTAGCAGCCCTGGGGGCAATCATCGACACACGTGCCACAGGCAGTGCAGGTGTTCGAATCAACGACAGGCACCGACATCTTCGATCCTTTCGACGCGTTTCTTGGTGCGAACAGCCGCGCAATCATACCAGCAGCAAAGCTGCTGTGAACATGGTTCGCGAACGGCGTGCCGACTCCTTGACGATCGTCAACACAGCCCTACCGCACCTTGTCGGCGACATCCTCGGGTGACCAGAAGCAGAAGGGGTACGTCCGATCGGTGAAGATGTCGGAAGCGCTCCGCTGGGCTTCCAGGTGACGCTTCTCGGCGGCAAGCGCCTCGCCCATGGGTGCGAGCACCTCCCTCAGCTCGCCATTCACTTCACGGATCCGAATGCCCAGGTGCTTCTTGTCCGCATCGGGCCGCTGCATCTGGTCGACCAGCGTCGACTTCTCGCGGGCCAGGTTGAGGGCTCGATCTCGCTCCTCGGCCGAGTCGAACTCCACGTCGCAGATGAGCGCGTCGGGATTGTGCTCGAAGCGGTTGAGCCGCTCGGCGGCGGCCTGGACCTCGGCGTCGGTGACGACGTGTGCGCCTAGCGGCAGGAACATCGTGAGCGAGGCCACCACGAAGCGGGGCGGCTCGATGCCGAAGTAGCGTCGGACGATACCGTCGGTGACCTGGTCGTACCCTCCCCCGCCGACGCCGTGGATGAACAGATCGCACAGGAACAGGCGGGTGAACATCGTCAGCAGGAGCGCCTTCGGGGCGATGCGGACACCCGCAGCTCGCAGTACGGGCACCGGATCAACGCCGAGGGCGAGCCACACCCTTATGCCGTTCGCAACCAGGGTGACGCCGTCGGTGCCCGGCTCGACGGCCACAGACGACCGCCGCCCCTCGTGGAGGACCCACAACGGGAGTTCGACCGAGGTCTCGGAAATCGTGAGGTCGGGCACCGGCTGCGCCTTGCTGCGCAGGCCCTTCGCCTCCCGATACGCGGCGAGTTCCTCGTTGTACGCCTCGGCAAACCGGATCGCATCGGATGCGATGGCCGCAGCGAAGGTGAGGAACCCGTCGGAGGCGGCCATGTCGCTCACGGCGAGCTCGAGGTAGTCGGTCCCGGTCCCCCGCTCGTACCGCCTGCGCGCGGCGGTCACGAGCTCCGCGAGGTTGGCCGCCGCCGGACGTGCCTCGACCAGCGCATCGCCGAACTCCGCGAAGTGCCGACCCACCGATGCCGAGGGCAGAGATGCGAGCATCTGCAAGGCGGAGGACACGAAGTCCGCCACCGCCGTCGCATCCGGCGTCGGCGTACAGCCGTAGCAGGTATCCGCGCCGCCGGTGGCGAGGTCGGCGTGGCACCGCTCGACCTGCGATGGCCCGAAGCACGGCACCGTCACGCCGACGCGGTCGAACCCGTCGGTGTCGACGACCAGATCGACAGGGGTGGCCCCGATGAGCTCGGCAAGTCGGTGGAGCAGGAACACCTTCGCCCACACGCCGGTGTGATAGAGCTCGGGCTGGTGCCCCGAGGCGACGATCAGGCCGTCGGGGTCTCCCGGCCTCGAGTCGACCCCCAGACGGCGGCAGTACGCCTGCGCCTGCACGATCGACTCCGCGCGGGTCGCTGCCCGCAGCTCGGCGTACGTGCGACCTCCGATCTCGAAGTCCCAGCGCTCGGCGGCAGCGCGGTTCGCTCGCGCGATCTCGGGCCACTCCTCGAACGGCGGCCGGAGCAGCAGCTCCCCGTGACCTGAAGGCAGGGCAGGCTTCGCATGGACCATCTAGTGATTCGCCTCCTGGCGTCTACGAGAGTGCCGAGACCGACGAGACACCGACCGGCTCGAGCGCGTAGAACGGCTCTCCCGCAGCCGCCCCGATCCGCGATCCCCACATCGCTGCAAGCTGCCCCATCATGGGCACGACCTCGGCGTTCTTCGGATTCGCGCCGAACTGCGAGCGATACGCGGCGAGCGCGCCGAGCTTGCGCTGCAGGTCTTCGGGGTCCACGACCACGATGAACGAGGGCTCGACGACGAGCGACAAGTGCACGGCCATGTAGCGGTACACCTTCGAGGGGTAGAACGGTTCGCCGGTCATCTCCGTCTTGGTGAACTTGGCGTAGAACCTCGCCGCCGTGGCGATAGAGGACGCGGCGATGTGGTCGGGATGCGCGTCGGTGGCGTAGGGCAGGAAGAGGATCCTCGGCTGAAGCTCCCGGATGCACTCCGCCAGCTCCGTCCGAGCCTCGACCGTGTCGAAGAGGTACCTGTTCGGCTGGCTCAACGTCCGACGCTGTACTCCGAGGATCTGCGCGGCCCGCGCCGACTCCTCGGCACGGATCTCGGGAGTCCCGTGCGGCGTGGGCTCGCCGTTCGTCAGGTCGACGATGGCGACCTTCCATCCCTCGCGGACCATCTTGGCGACGGTCGCTCCCATCCCGATCTCGACGTCGTCGGGGTGCGCGCCGATGCACATCGCGTCGATCATCTATTCCTCCTCGAGCGCCGCGTGCAACACGGCCATGTAGTAGGCGAACCGCGCCTCGGGATCGTCGAGATGCTGACCGAACGACCGCTCGTGGTCGCAGTAGATGCGCTCGACCGGGATCTCGACCACCGTGAGCCCGGCCTTCCACGCCTTGGCCCACAGCTCGATCGGCATCGCGTAGCCCGGCTCAGATAGGGCAAGACCCCTGAGCGAACTCACGTGGTACCCCTTGAAGCCGCAGAACGCGTCGGTGAGGTCCCATCCGGTGACCGAGTTGATCTCGGTGGTCACTCGGCGGTTGACCTCACGGCGCTGCGGCGGAGCCTGGCCCGTGGATCCGGACTCAGGCAGGTATCTGCTTCCCGAAACGATGTCGGGGGCGCCCTTGGCGCCGAGCGCGTCGAGGAACTGTCCGATGTGCCGCGGCTCGTGCTGCCCGTCGCAGTCCATGGTGATGAGTCGCTCGACGCCCGCGTCGGCGGCCCACCCGAACCCGCGCATCAATGCGCAGCCGTAGCCACAGTTGTCCGAGAGCGTGATCACCTCGATGTCGAGCCTCGCTGCAAGGACGTCCGGGGTACCGTCGGTCGATCCGTCGTCCACCACCACGAGCGGGCCGTCGAAGTGCGCTCGCACCGCGTCGATCACGCTCCCGACCGTCGGCTCCTCGTTGAAGACCGGCATCAGGACTGCCGTGTCGTGAGAGGTCACAGATCACCCTCCGGGCCGGTGGGCTGCGTCTCTTCGACTCGGTAGGTCGTGACCACCTTCACCTGAGGTCCGAACATACCGCCCACCGCACAGTACTTCTCCTTCGAGAGCTCAATTGCGCGGGCTACCGACTCGGACTTCACGCCGACGCCGGTGACCACGTACTCGATTTCGATGAGTTTGTAGTAGTGCGGGTAGTCTTCGAGCTCCTGCTCACCAGTCACGTTGATCTCGAACCCGCGCACGTCCTCGCGCTTCTTGCGGAGGATGGAGATCACG
Source organism: uncultured Eubacteriales bacterium (assembly GCA_964354945.1). Lineage (GTDB taxonomy): Bacteria > Actinomycetota > Coriobacteriia > Anaerosomatales > CAVXGS01 > CAVXGS01. Next base: position 15,086 of record CAYHCN010000002.1, on the reverse strand, counting down.
TCTATCGCCGTACAGCCGGCCAGCCCGTACAGCACGAGCTCGATGGGCCGAACGCCGGACCCTTCACCTTTGCCCCCCAGTGGGGTGTCCATCACGATGCCGTGACCGACGCTGTCCCAACCGACGAACTGACGGTTGCCCGCCCAACGGACCCGAACGGTGTCCATGCGTGCTCCTTCCAAAACGAAGCGGCGGACCGAGTGGGTCCGCCGCTTCATGATTCCCCTTTGTGACCTAGAAGACTAGATGGTCCTTCCCAGCATCTGGGCGAGTTCCCTCGGGCTCTTCGCCTTGCTGATCGCCTCGTCGAAGGTCACGCGACCCGCCGTTACGAGGGATTTCAGGCTCTGGTCGAGGGTCTGCATGCCGAGCGCAGCACCGCCTTGGATGATCGTCGCCATCTGGTGGGTCTTGCCCTCACGAATCAGGTTCGCGATGGCGGGGATGCCGAGCATAATCTCCATGGCCATGACCCGGGCGCGGCCGTCCTTGGTCCGCAGAAGCGTCTGCGACAAGACGCCCTCAAGCGTGTTCGATAGTTGCATGCGGACCTGAGTCTGCTGGTGAGGCGGGAATACGTCGATGATGCGGTCGACTGTCTCCGGACCACCAGTGGTGTGCAGCGTCGCGAGGACGAGGTGCCCGGTCTCCGCTGCGGTGATCGCAGCAGCGATGGTCTCGAGGTCGCGCATCTCGCCGACGAGGATGACGTCGGGGTCCTGACGTAGCACGCGCTTCAGAGCCGCGGCGAACGAGTGGGTATCTTCGCCCACCTCGCGCTGGTTCACGTACGCCTTCTTGTTGCGGTGCATGAACTCGATTGGATCCTCGAGCGTGATGATGTGCAGCGGCCGGGATGCGTTGATGTGGTCGATCATCGCTGCAAGCGTCGTGGACTTGCCCGAGCCGGTCGGACCGGTGACCACAACGAGGCCGCGGGGCCGGTCAGCAAGATAGCGGCACACCTTGGGCAGGCCAAGGTCCTCCATGGTCGGGATCTTGATGGGGATCACGCGGAAGACGGCACCCATGGAGTTGCGCTGCTGGAACACGTTCGCGCGGAATCGCGATACACCGGGGATGGAGTACGCAAAGTCGAGCTCGAGTTCGGTCTCGAACCGGCGACGCTGTTCCTCGGAGAGAAGCGACAGGATCATTTCCATCGTGTCGCGCGGGGACAGCGGTTTGACAGTCTCCACGGGGATGATCTCGCCCCGCACGCGGATGCCGGGAGGACTCCCGACGGTCAGGTGGAGGTCGGAGCCGCCGCGGTCCAGCATCATGCGGAGCAGGTCGTCGACGTGGGGTATGTCACCGGCAAGCGGGTCAGCCGAAGGGTCGACGATATCGAGGCCGGCGATTGGCACGGTAGCGGGAGCCGCGCTCGGCGGCGTGCTGGCGCTTAGGCCTGCAGGCGTAGGAGCCGAGTGCGCCGGAGCGCCGACCCCGACCGTCACGGCAGAGGGCGCAGGCGTGCCTGCGAGTGCGAGGACCTTGCCTGCGATCGCGTCCATCGGCCCCGTCGACAGCATGTGAGCTGCCGCCCCGCACTGTCGCGCCCTCAGCGCCGAGCTCTCGCTCGGCTCCAAGGCGACGAGTACGACCGGCTTGCCCTGGGCGTACGTGTCCTTGGCGAGCTTGTCGGCGAGCATGTAGCCGTCGACCTCTTCGAGCTCGCACTCGACGACGAAGACATCAGGCTGGATCGAGGGGATCATCGCCATCGCCCGGGCGGCCGAGGCCGCGCTGTGGAACTCGACGGCCGAGGACACTTGAAGCATTGCCCCCCGTAGCTGCTCGCAGAAGCTCGGGTCGTCGTGAACGACCATGACTCGAGTGCTGGTCACTCCTATCCCCTCCCACTGCGCATAGCGGTTCGAGGACGCTTCGATGCGCCCGTAGGAATGTATCGGCCTCCCCCCTGCTCGTCTGAACACAAAAAGTGCTGCTCGGGTACCATTCCGGACGTGCCTCAGGTAACCATCGAAACCCTCTCCTACGGAGGCGACGCCGTCGCCCGACTCGACGACGGACGAGTCGCGTTCGTCCCGTTCGGGTGCCCCGGCGACGTCGCGAAGATCGAGGTCGTCGCCGACAAAGGCTCGTTCGTCCGAGGCGCCATCACCGAGATGGTGACCCCCGGCTCCTCGCGAGTCGCCGCCCCATGTCCGTACTTCGGCGCGTGCGGGGGCTGTTCGTGGCAGCACGTCGCCTACGACGCGCAGCTCGAGGCCAAGACGGCCGCGGTCCGAGACGCACTCCAGCGCATCGGAGGCGTCGACGGCGCAGTAGTCCGCCCGTGCGAACCCTCTCCTCGGCAGTACAACTACCGCAACAAGGTCGAGCTGGTGAACGACCCGGCCTCCGAACGGCTGACCCTCGGCTACCACCGGGCGAGCTCCGATGAGGTCGTCGCCATCGACCGCTGCCTGCTGCTCCCCAAGGCGCTTGAGCGCGCGCCGAAGGCGCTCCAGGGAGCGCTTCGCTACTCCGGCGGTGACGAGGGGCTCGACATCATGCGGGTCGCCCTTCGGGGGGCGTTGCACACCGGAGACAACGAAGTCGCGATCTGGACGGCGCCCAGCGCGTTCCCCAGGAAGTCGGTCGCGACCACCGTCGGCAGCGCGCTAAAGACGTCGAGCATCGTGAGAGTGCTCTCGAAGGGCGGGCCGGCTGCCGCGCGCCGTATCGCCGGCGTCGAAGTCCTCGCCGGCAAGGGGTTCTGGCGCGAGCGTCTCGGCGGCTACACCTACTCCGTCTCCGCACCGAGCTTCTTCCAGGTCAACACAGGAGCCGCCGAGAAGCTCGTGGCCATCGCGCTCGAGGCGCTGTCGCCGTCGGGTGTCGACCACGTCGTCGACGTCTTCTCGGGGGCGGGCACCTTCACCCTCCCGCTCGCCGAGGCCGCCGGATTCGTCACCGCCATTGAAGCCGAGGGCACCGCGCTTCGCGATCTGCGGCGCAACCTGGAGAACGCCCAGCTCGATGCGGAGTTCGCGCCGGGAGACGCGTCGCGCGCGCTCCCCGACATAGACGGGTTCGACCTTGCGCTGGTCGACCCCCCTCGCTCCGGTCTCACACCCGAGGTGCTGAAGGCTCTCGCCGTTGCGCGACCGCGCGCGATCGCCTACGTGTCCTGCGACCCGCCGACTCTGGCGCGCGACGTGAGAGTGCTCCGCACCGCCGGCTACGCGCTCGACGCGGCGTGGCCGGTCGACCTCTTCCCGCAGACGTGGCACGTGGAGACGGTCGCGCTGTTGCGCGCCGTCTGAAGACTCGAGCCTGATTCGGGATGGGTGCCCGTGCCGAGCGAGGCGTGAGGGCTAGCCGGCGACCCGGCCAACCTCGGGGAAGTCGGTGACGTAGACGTCGTGCGGGGCGTCCGCGTGCTCCTCGGTGAGGTCTCCGCCGGCCTGGTGCATGCCTTCGTGATCGCCCTCGCCCCACATGGCGCTCTCGGTCACATCGTAGACGGTGCCCTCGTAAGCAACGTACGCGGGACGGCCGTCGCGGCCGTCGAACTCGGCCAGCTCTTCGAGGGTGAACTCCTTCATCGGGGTCTCCGTTCTTCGCGCGCGAGCGATGCGTCGGTGACTATACCCGAACCGGGGGTGCACCTGCGACCAGATTCTGGAGCCGCCCGACGAGCAGTGCGGAGAGCAGCTCGAACAGCTAATCCTGCGCGATGCGGTCCGACAGCCTGCCGAGATCGACGAGAATACGGCGGCCGTGAGTGGTGACGACTCCGTCGCGCGCGAGCTGGGAAATGACTCTGCTCGCCGTTTCGCGGGACGTGCCCGCGAGCGTCGCGATGTCGTAGTGCGTCATGCCCTGGATGACCGGGGCGCCGCGGGTCTCCAGACTGGCGGTGGCGATGTTGAGGATGACACGCATGATGCGGTGGGTCGCGTCGTGGAACGCCATGTCCTCGAGCCGGCCGATCGTCTGGCGAAGCCGGCGCGAGAGCGTCGCGATCAGCGAGAGCGCGAGCCGGGGCTGCAGGCGAATCGCCTCGGACAGGTCCGAGGCTTCGAGGCCGATGAGCTCGACCTCGGTGACCGCCACCACGTCGGCGCTGCGGGGCTCGGCGTCGACGAGCGACATCTCGCCGAAGTGCGCCGGCGCCTCGAGGTGGTTGAGGACCAGTTCGCGCCCATCGGCGGATGCGATCGCTATCTTGACCCTGCCAGAGACAAGCAAGTACATGCACTGACCCCGCTCGTGCTGGCCGAGGATCAGCGCGCCTTTGGGAAACCGTTTGAAGTGGACCATGCGCGACAGCGCCTCGAGGCTCTCCTCAGGAAGGTCGGAGAACATCGGGACGGAGGCGAGGCGTGTTGCGATCTGGTCCTTCGTAGTAGAGGCGCTCATATCTGTGTCTATCGGACTTGCGGCAGACCGACTTGAGCCGCCCGCGCCGCGAGCCTACCCGGGGTTCTGACCCCTCCGCGTGCTGCGCCCTTCGCACCCCGTGCCCGCCCGCTGAAGCCCGCGGCCGTCTGCTAGGATTGCCGAGTCTGCCCGCCCCCTCGACGCATACGGAGACGGCGTGAAAGCGGTCCTCTTCGACCTCGACGGTACCCTCCTCGACATCGACATCGATCGGTTCCTCGGCACGTACTTCAACGCGCTGGGACCCGTGGTCGTCGAAGTCATCGGCGGGGACCCGGCATCCGGGATCAGGGCGATCATGGCGGCCACTCGGCAGATGATCGCCTCGCATCCCGGACGGACCAACGAGGAGGTCTTCGCCGAGGCGTTCGCGGAGATCTCCGGAGTCGAGCTGGGGCCGGAGTCGTGGGCGCGCTTCGACCGGTTCTACACCGAGGTGTTCCCGGGTCTGCGGGGGAGCGTGGGACCTGCGACCGGCGCCGCTGAGGCGATCGCCGCCGCACGGGAACTCGGCATGAAGACGGTCGTCGCCACGAACCCCATCTTTCCCGCAGCCGCAATTCGAGAGCGGATGAGTTGGGCCGGCGTCTCCGACGTACCCTTCGATCTGGTGACTACATACGAGATCATGTATGCCGCGAAGCCCGACCTTGCGTACTACCGCTCCATCGCTGAGACCATCGAGTGCCAGCCGTGCGACTGTCTGATGGTGGGCGACGATGCCATGCTCGACATGGTCGCTGCCGACATCGGCATGAGCACGTACTACGTCGGTCCCGATCCGGCGCCCGAAGCGGACTACGCCGGCACGCTGTCTGAACTCGCAGCTCTACTGCCCCGGGTGTCGACGGCGAAGAGCTAGAGCTTCTTCGGCCGAATCATCGCGACCCACGCGCCGTCGCTGCGACGGTTGATGTCGTACTCGAACCGCCCGCGCGTCTCTTTGCGGAGGTCGAGTTGGTAGGTGAGTCCGGCGGGCTCGTGCTCGCAGACGAGCAGCAGCTCGCCATTCCACCCCAATGCGACCAGCCGGTCGACCAGTGAGAAGAGCACAGGCCTGCGCATGTCCGGGCGCATCGCCCGGATGTCAACGGTCAGCATGCCGTCAGCGCCTGGCACCGCTCCCCCTCTTGTGGATGCAACGAGCCGGTAGGTCGGTCGACCACTCGTGGCATTCGACGTGTCGTTCATGAGTCCTTGTCATGCCGACGCTATGACCCGCCATCCTCCTCGTTCTCGTACTCCTTGACGAGTTCCATACCCGCACAGTCGGCCGTTTCCTTCGGGCTCAGGGCCTCGCGGTCGTCCCGACACCGCTCCTCGAGGACGTCGGAATCGTCGCCGAAGGGAACCACCGGGCGCTCGTCGTCACCGTGCATGATCCGCCTCACTTTCGCCGACACCTCTCCTGTCATTGATTCCCAAGTCCGCGGCGGTAACCCAAGAGTTCGCAAGAACCTTAAGGTTCCTACAGGCAGGCCTCCGAGTTTGTGTAAAATGGAACCGGTCGCGCGACACTTGCCGGAGTGATCGCGTGGCATCACCCACACAGCCACGACAGGGGGTACGGGAGCTTGGATCCCGTCACGGGTTGGTTGGCGCGCGTACGCGCGCGCATACTCGCAGCCACGCCTTCTCGGCGTGACACCTCCCCATCCTCTTTCGAGGGACCGCTCGCGGCCTCCAGGGCCCGTGCGCCCTCAGCGCACGCCGAGCACAGCTTCCAGGTAGGCCATTCCCCTCAGTTCAAGGACGGCACCACGGCCTTCGGGCCTGGTGCCGAGCCCTTGCGTGTACCGTCAACCCCTGGGTCATGCCGGAAGGAGGGGTGCCCTTCGCCTGAGGTTCGCGCCCGCCCATCTGCCTGAGGGCGACGGCGCACGCACCGTCCGAAACGCTTGACGCATTCAAGGAGGTGTATGGCATGGCACATGAGGAGCACGGCGCGAACCTGCACGAGCAGCTCGCTGCTCACGGCGTTTCCCGCCGGGATTTCCTCAAGTGGTGCGGCTCCATCGCCGCGCTGCTCGGCATGAGCGAGGCGATGGCGCCAACAGTCGCCTCGGCGGTCGAGGGAGCTGCCGCGGGTGGCCTCAAGCCCGCTCTCTGGCTCGAAGGCGGTCTGTGTACGGGATGCACCGAATCCGTCGCACAGTCGACCTACCCCGATGTCGCCACGATCGTCCTCAACATCCTGTCGCTCAACGCGCAGGACACCCTGTCGTGGGCTCAGGGCAAGCAGTTCGAAGAGGCGGCCAAGCAGACCGCCGAGAAGTTCCCCAACAAGTTCATCCTCATCTACGAGGGCTCGGTCATGCAGGGCTGGGATGGCAACGCCCTGCGCATCGGCGAGGGGACCGGCCTGGACGCGCTCGACTTCTTCGCGCCCAAGGCCGAGGCAATCCTCGCGATCGGTTCCTGCGCCGTCGACGGTGGGTGGGTCAAGGCCGATCCCAACCCTGCCGACGCGACCGGCGTTCTCCCCTACCTGACCGAGAAGGGCATCAAGACCCCCGTCATCAACCTGCCGACCTGCCCGGTCAACCCGGAATGGGTCGTCGCGATGGTCGTCGACGTCTTGCTGCTCGGTCAGCTACCGGCGATGGACGCACAGAACCGGCCGACCGGCATCTACGGACAGACGGTTCACGACAACTGCCCGCGCCGGGGCCACTTCGAGAACGGCGAGTTCGTGTACACGTTCGGCAGCGAGGAAGAGGCGAAGGGCTACTGCCTTTACGCCGTCGGCTGCAAGGGACCGCAGACCTACACGAACTGCCCGATCGTCCGGTGGAACAACCAAGTTTCGTGGTGCGTCGAGTCCGGCGGGCCAAGTATCGGGTGCTGCAACTTCAACTGGGTCGACCAGAACACGCCGTTCCTCAAGCGCTTCCGCAACATCAGCTATCCCGTGCAGGCGGGTGGCGTGCAGCCGACCACCTACGCTCTTGCTGCGGGCGGCGTCGTGCTCGCAGGTCTGGTCGCGCACGGCATCGGCACCAAGGTTGCCGGGCGTCGCCCCAACGGTGCGCCGACCGAAGAGATGAAAGAATACGACCGCAAGCGGGCTGCGAAGGGAGGCGGTAGGTAATGGCCACTCCCAGCAAGACCACCACGGCAACGCCGACCACGACGAGCGCGACCCCGACACCCATCAGCGCCCTTCCGAGCGGAGATGTCGTCGTCGATCCGCTGACTCGGATCGAAGGACACCTCAGGGTCGAGTGCAAGGTCGAGAGCGGCGTCGTCACCGACGCGTGGGTCTCGGGAACGCTGTTCCGCGGCATGGAGATCGTGCTCAAGGGTCGCCAAGCGGCTGACGCGTACTACGTTTCGCAGCGCATCTGTGGCGTCTGCCCCATCTCCCACGGACACGCCTCGACGATGGGTTCCGAGGAGGCCATGGGGATCACCATTCCCAACGGCGCTCGGATCGTGCGCAATATCGTCGAGGGCGCGCAGTACCTTCACAGCCACATCCTGTGGTTCTACACCCTGGCGGCGCTCGACTACGTCGATCCGGTGAAGGCGCTCGAGGCCAACATCGCCGACACGTACGCACTAGCGCAGGCAGCGGGTACAAGCACCGCTGACTTCGCCGCGGTGCAGAAGAAGCTGAAGACGCTTGTCGAGGGCGGCCAGCTCTCCATCTTCACGAACGGCCCCGCGGGTGCCGAGGCGTACGCCAAGGACATGCCCGCCGAGCTCGTGCTCATCGCCGTGGCCCACTACCTCGAGGCTCTCGAGATGCAGGCTGAGGCGGCACGTATCATCGCTGTCATGGGCGGCAAGTTCCCGCACTTCATGACGTCACTCCCGGGTGGGACGGCATTCGTCCCCACCGACCAGAAGCTCGACGACATCTTGTACCGCGCCCAGCGCGTTCGCGACTGGATCATGAACACCATGATCCCCGACACGCTCGCTATCGCCCCCTACTACATCGACGCGATCAAGTACGGCGGCGGCCACGGCAACTTCCTGGCGTGGGGCGTGTTCAACCGCGAGTCCCTGAAGCCCGAGGACCGCTACCTGCCGAGCGGCGCGATCTTCGACGCACAGCTCAAGGTGGAGCAGCCCCAGGCAGCTCAGGTCACCGAGTTCATCAAGCACTCGTGGTACGAGAGCGGCGACAAGCTCAATCCGGCGTCCGGTGAGACGAACCCCAAGTTCACGGAGTACAAGCTCGACGGTCAGTACTCGTGGGCCAAGGCTCCGCGCCTAAAGGCGCCGAGCGGAGACATGAAGGCCATGGAGGTCGGTCCGCTCGCCCGCATGCTCGTCGCGTACCTCGGCGGCGACAAGGACGTCGTGGGCACCATCGACGCGACACTCGCCAAGCTCGGCGCCGCCGGGAAGCCCGAGGTCCTCGTTTCGCTCCTCGGCCGCGTAGCTGCACGCAACCTCGAGGCTGCCGTCATCGCCGACTGGGAGCTCAACTGGATCCTCGAACTCGTCGCGGCGATCAAGGAAGGCAACGCGGACCTGTTCCAGGATGCAACCACCGACACCGGCGAGGGCGCCGGCTTGTGGGAGGCGCCGCGCGGCGCCGTCGGCCACTGGATCAACCTGAACGGTGGACGCATCGAGAACTACCAGGTCGTGACGCCGTCGACGTGGAACATCAGCCCCCGCGACGACAGCAACGTCCTCGGTCCGATCGAGAAGTCGCTTATCGGCACGCCCGTCGCGCAGATCGAGACGCCGATCGAGGTCGGCCGCGTCGTCCGCTCCTTCGATCCTTGAATTGGCTGCGGGGTCCACGTGATGGAACCCAAGACGGGCAAGAGCAGCTACTTCCACAGCAAGGCATGGGGGGTGAAGTAGATGCATAACCCCACCCGCGTCGATCACCCGATCGTGTTCGTGATCACCCACTGGATCAATCTGCTGGCGATGTTCTTCCTCGCGCTGTCGGGCTTCTACATCCACTTCCCCTTCGTCAGCGGGATCATGGGCTTGGCCCGCGGCACCCACTTCTTCTGGATGTTCGTGCTCCTCATCAACATGTTCGTCCGAATCGTGCTCGCCTTCTTCGTGAAGGACGGGACGACGATGGACGGCGAGGTCGCCACGGACTGGCACAACTTCTGGTTCCAGAAGGTCAACCGCCATCAGATGTGGCCGACGGTGAAGTACTACCTCTTCTTCAAGAAGGAGGCGCCGATCTCGGCCAAGTACGGTGTGCTCCAGAAGATCGCCTACGTCGCAACCATTCCGATGATCCTTCTGGCGGCATGGACCGGCTTCTCCATCTGGGGACCGACCATGAACTGGCCGTTCTTCGTGGCCAGCCGCGAGCTGGTCTCGAACTGGTTCGGAACGGCCGGCGGTGCAGATCCGATGAACATGAGGATCCTGCACTACTACACGATGTGGCTCATCCTCATCTTCACGGCGATCCACGCCTACCTTGCGAACATCTACAACTTCAACCCCTCGAAGATGATCTTCGCGTGGAAAGAGGTCGGCGACGCCCACGGCGCCGCTCCGGCCGCCCGCGCCGGGGAGGACGTCGCGTAGATCGCGTTCGCACCTCGCATGTGAGCAGGGCCCCGGTTCGCCGGGGCCCTGCTCACAAGGGACGAAGGCAGGACGCGGCGCAGTTTCGTCGTACAGAGGTAGTGGGTGCGTTAACCAACGTGAACGACGCGCCCACTACGGGAACCAACAAGAATCACGACCAAGTGACCCTGCGGACCGGCAGCCGCATATGGACTCACCGATCAGGCATTCTCGGGAGGAGACCCGTCGTGCTGTCCGAGCGGATCATCAGCAACGTTCTCGGCGTGCTCAATCGCCGCTATCTCGCAACCGATCCGGTCGACCTCGACCGACTCCCCGCTCCCCCCGACTCCCCCGGTTTCGTGCTCTACGCACACGTGCCGTTCTGCGAGCGTCTCTGCACTTACTGCAGCTTCAACCGCTTCATCTACAAGGAAGATCGTGCGCGGGCATACTTCGCCAGCCTTCGGGACGAAATGTGGATGGTGAAGCGCCTCGGCTACGACTTCGCCTCGCTCTACGTCGGCGGTGGAACGCCTACGATCCTCCTCGACGAGCTCGCCGAGACCATCGACCTCGCCCGCGAGCTGTTCCCCGGCATCCGCGAGGTGTCCGCCGAGACGAGCCCGAACCACCTGGGTTCCGAGCTGGTCGAGATGCTCGATGGGCGGGTCCAGCGGCTCTCGTGCGGCGTACAGAGCTTCGACGATCGGCTGCTCCGCCAGATGGACCGTTTCGGAAAGTACGGTTCCGGTGCCGAGGTCTTCGAACGCGTCTCATCGATGGCAGGGAAGTTCCCCTCCTTCAACGTGGACATGATCTTCAACTTCCCGAGCCAGACCGAAGAGGTGCTCCGCCAGGACATCGAGCTCGTGAAGGCCACGGGGGCGAACCAGACCACGTTCTACCCGCTCATGGCCTCGCCGCTGAGGCGTAAGGAGTTGGCGGCCGCAGTCGGGCGCATCGATTTCGACCGAGAAGCGCAGTACTACAACATCATTACGGAAGCCCTCGCGCCCCAGTTCGAAGCCGGCAGCGCATGGACCTTCTCCCGCGACCGAGATGTGATGATCGACGAGTACATCGTCGACTTTCCGGAGTACGTGGGAATCGGTTCCGGCGCGCTGTCCTACCTCGGCGACACCGTCTACGGAAACACGTTCTCGCTGCGCGAGTACAGCGAACGCATCGCATCCGGGAAGATGGGCGTGGTCAAGCGCGGCGACCGCTACAAGTTCATGGCGCGGATGCGCTACCGCTTCGTGACCGACCTGTTCGGCCTGAGGCTCGACAAGGCCCGCTTCAAGGCCGACTTCGGCATCCCCGTTGACCTGGGGCTCGGGCCCGAGATCGCGTTTCTCAAGCTCGTCGGCGGGATCGAGTCCAACACCACAGAGGCGATCACGCTGAGTCGCAAGGGCCGATACCTGCTCATGGTGATGATGCGCGAGACGCTCGCCACATCGAACGACGCGCGCGACAAAGCTCGCGCCGAGCTGCCGATGGACGAGCGGGTCCTGCTCCTTGAGGGCGACACCTCGGCGATGATCGAGCCCGCCCCTGCACTCGCCGGATAGGCTACCCTGAGCTATCCCTGGCAGCCGCACCCACAAGGAGACACCCGTGATCGATCCGCTCGGCTTGGCCGGTGGCGGCGTGCCCGCTGAGGGCCGCTACTCAGATAGCATCGCACCCATCCTGGTTCTCGGCGTGGGCAATCCGCTCATGCGCGACGAGGGCGTGGGCCCGCGCACGGTCGAGTTCATGCTCGAGGGGTTCGAGTTCCCCGAGTCGGTCGAGATCATGGACGCCGGCACCATGGGCTACATGATGCTGGACCTGCTCAGGGGTCGACAGCGCCTGCTGGTGATCGACGCTATGAAGGACACCGGGCACGATCCCGGCACCGTCCTGCTTCTCTCCGCCGAGGACATCGCCCCGAACACCGTGCTGCACTCCATGCACGATCTTCGCGTCGTGGACGTGCTCCAAGCTGGGGCGCTCATGGGCATCGAGGTCGAGACGCTGTGCGTCGGCGTGCAGATCGAGAGCATCGAGGAGTGGGTCACCGAGCTCTCCGAGCCGGTCCACAACGCGATCCCCATGGCGGCCACGGTCGCGTTCGAGGTACTGCTCGATTGGGGCATCGAGCCGACGCCCAGGGAGGGCAGCTCCGCGGAAGCGCAGATCATCCGCGCGATGCGGACCTACGAGCCCATCGGCGGACCCGACGACGCCGCCGAGCCGACCGAGCCCACCGCGGCAGCTCCGGATGCCTCCGGAGAGGGAGAAGCGCCCTAGCGTCCCAGCTCCGCCCGCATGCGGCTGGCGATGCCTTCGGCGTCGAGGCCGACCGTCGCGAAGAGGTCCGCAGCGGCGCCGGAGCTCTGGTAGGACTCGACGCCCAGTCGCACCACGCGCACCGCGATGGCCTTCTCGGCAAGCCACTCCGACACAGTGGCGCCAAGTCCCGTGCGAACGCCGTGATCCTCGGCGGTGAACACGAGCGACGCGTCCGCGACCGGAGCCATCCCCCCGTCATCGAGGCAAAGCGGTGACGCGGCGACGGCGACCCCGACGTGGATCCCTTCGTCGCTCAGGAGGTCGCTCGCGGCGACCGCAGCACCGGCGACAGTCCCCATGGTCACGATGACCGCGTCGGCTCCATGGCGGGCCCAGACGACATCGCCGTAGCGGAACTCGTAGTCACCGCCGAACAGAGGCGACCCGTCCTCGGCAGTGATGACCGTCAACTTGCTGCGGCCCATCGCCACGGCGACGTTGCCCTCCATCCCTGCGACGGCCCGCACGACCCGGTCGGTCTGGTTCGGATCCGCGGGCACGACGACCTTCCATCCGAAGAAGTCACGCAGAGCGCCTACGTAGTCGAGGCACTGGTGGGTCTTGCCGTCCTCTCCGACGTCGAGCCCGCAATGCGTCACTACGAGCTTCAGCGCCGCTCCGTTGATGTCGTTCAAGCGCTGCTGGTTGTAGACCTCGTCGATGCCGAAAACACCGAAGTCGGACCAGAAGGTCAGCACGCCACACGTCGAAAGCGCCCCGCCGACGACGGCCGCATTGTGCTCACCCACCCCGCACTGCACGAAGGAATCGGGGCACTTCGCCGCGAACGCCTTCGTCTTGACCGACTCGGCGAGGTCGCAGTCGAGTACCGCGAACCGGACGAGGGGATTCGCGTCGGCGAGATCGACGAGCGCCGACCCCCACGCCGAGCGGTTGTCGGTCTTCTCGTCGGGTGCGTACGTGCGTGGCGTGCCAGCCTCGATCGCGATCGCGGGCGTCCGGTGCCCGAGCGCCTCCACCCGGACCGGCTGGCCGCGTCGCGCTCTCGCCTCGTCCAGCTCGGACGGATCGAGCCCCAGCTCAAGCATGGCCCGTTCGTACTCATCCGCCTTGAGACCGCGGCCGTGGAACTCGGGCTGGTCCTCCATGAACGAGACGCCCTTGCCGATCACGGTGTGGGCAACGATCGCGACAGGCCCCGAGGTGTCGGCGACGGCGTCCCCGACAGCGGCATAGACGGCAGCGACGTCGTGTCCGTCGATCTCGACGACCTTCCACCCGTCGGCGGCGAAGTCCTTCGCCACGTTCACCGGCAGGACGTCGCGGGTGTGTCCCGAGATCTGCACGCCATTCAGGTCGACGAGCACGGTGAGATCGGCAAGCCCCATGGAGATCGCGAGTCGTCTGGCCTCTGAGACCTGACCCTTGTGCTGTTCGCCGTCGCTCATCACGCAGAACGTCTGCCAGCCACCGCCGGTCATCTCGGCCCCCAGCGCCATCCCTACCGCCGCCGAGAGCCCCTGACCGAGGTTGCCCGTCGACCATTCCACGCCTGGAACCGCCCGCTCGACGTGCCCTTCGAACGGGCTGCCCGCCTGTCGGAAGTGGGCCACGAACTCGTCCGAAGGGAAGAAGCCAGCCGAGGCGAGCGACGCATACACACCCGGAGAGGTGTGCCCGTGACTCACCACGATGCGATCTCGTTGCGGCCACCGCGGGTCGTCGGAGCGCAGGTTCGCGCAGCAGTACAGCGTCATGAACAGCTCCATCGACGACATGGAGCCGCCAGGGTGACCGGACGCCGCGAGTGCCGTGGCCGTCAGAACGTGGCCGCGGGCCTCCTGCGCCCTACGGGCGAGGTCCGCCTCAAGTTCGGGCGTGAGCGGGTGCGAGAACCCCTGGTGCAGCATGCAGCCTCCCCAGACTGGTGGACGGCCGAGCCTGCGGCCGCAGCAGGTACACTGGCGCTGGAACACCTCGATTATGCCCTTTGAGCAGCTGGAGGACGAACCGATGCGCGAAGCTCTCGAGGCGGCTCGTGCCGCAGCAACCGCCGGGGCGGCGGTCCTGGGCGACCGCCGAAACGAGATGGGTATCGTGCGCGCGAAGCGGTGGACCAACGACCTCGTCACGGAGACCGATATCGCTGCGGGCGTCGCTGTGGTACAGGAGATCCTCCGTCGCGACAGCAACGCCTCGATCGTCATCGAGGAGGACGAAGTCTACGAGCTCACCGGCACCTCCGTGGGTGACCTCCACGGCGAGTCGGTGTGGATCATCGATCCGCTCGACGGCACGACCTCATACGTGCACGGCTACCCGTGCTACTCGGTCTCGGTGGCCTACGCCGAGCGCGGCGTCGTACAGGCAGGCGCGGTTCACAACGCGTCGATGGGCGAGCTGTTCTCGGCGGGACGAGGACTCGGTGCGTTCAAGGATGACGAGCGCATCGCGACGAGCTCGGCGGCAGAGGTTCGCGAAGCGCTGCTTGTCACAGGGTTCCCCTACGACCGCGGCGAACCCCTCGAGCGTCAGCTCGCCGTGTTCGGGGCGTTCCTACGCGGCTACGTGCACGGGATGCGCCGAGACGGCTCGGCCGCCAACGACTGCTGCCACGTGGCCGCCGGGCGTGCCGACGGGTACTGGGAGTACTACCTCAAGCCGTGGGACATGGCCGCCGGCGCGCTTGTCTGCGAGGAGGCCGGCGCCGCAGTGACCGACGTCTCCGGTAGACCGTGGACGGTCGACTCCGAGAGCATCTGCGTCGCGAACCCGTCCCTGCACGCCGCGATGCTGGCAGTGATCAGGTCAGCCGGAGGCGCATACGACGCGCGGGGGGCGGCGGGGACGACCGGGCGCGGGCGTCGACCGCGAGTGCCGCACAC
>CAYHCN010000001.1:0-27076 GCA_964354945.1 uncultured Eubacteriales bacterium | reverse complement strand
CTGCTCCGGCGACGCGCAGGTCACCACGTCGGGATTCACGTGGAAGCCGGCGTCCCTCAGCCAACCGAGGAGCTCGGATTGTGTGGCAAGGCCGGCCGAACGGGGATCCGCGACCGCGTACATGAAGGTCGCGAGGTCACGATCTGCGGTGATCGTCGGATCCTTCTGGCGCAGCGCGCCGGCCGCCGCGTTGCGCGGGTTCGCGAACGCGGGAAGCTCCTTGGCGTCCTGCTCCTCGTTGACGCGCTCGAACGATGCCTTCGGCATGTAGACCTCACCGCGGACCTCAACCATCACGGGCGCGCCGCCCTCCTCGCCGAACAGCGCCTGCTGTACCGCAGGTAAGAAGGCGTGTAGCCGGGCCCACGCAGCTTCGTCGACCTGCTGCGGCACGTCGCGCACCATCCGCGCGTTCGCGGTGACGTCCTCGCCCACCCGACCGTCACCGCGGGTCGCGGCACGAACGAGCTTGCCGTCCTCGTAGGTCAGGGCGAGCGACGAACCGTCGATCTTGAGCTCGCAGACGAACGGGCACTCCCGGTCGCCCACCGCGGCGCGCACCCGGGCAAGCCACGCGTCGAGCTCCTCGAGGTTCATCGCGTTGTCCAGCGAGTACATCCGCGCTGCATGGGCAACGGGTGCGAAGGCGGTGACCTCGGCGCCCGGCGCAGCGGCGCCCGCTCTGGCCTCGCCCTCCCCCTCGATCGGCACTACCGCTGCCGCCCCGACCGTCTGGGTCGGCGAGTCGGGCGTGATCAGGTCGGGATACTCGGCTTCGATCGCCTGGAGCTCTCGCATCAGCGAGTCGTAGGCGGCGTCCGAGATCTCCGGCGCATCCTGCACGTAGTAGAGCTGGTTGTGGTGGCGGATCTCTCGGCGGAGCTCTTCGGCGCGTGCTTCCGCCTGCTGCTGTGTCGCGGGAAGGCCGGGCACGAGCTACTCGTCACCCCGCAGGCGCTGGACATGGACCGGCCCGACCTCGTAGACGACGACCTCCGGAACGAACCGCTGGGGCCGCTCGGCCTCGTAGATCCACGTGTCGGTGAGGGTCACCTTGAAGTACGTGTTGCCGGACGTGGGGACTGCCTCGACCTGCACTTCGTTGCACAGATACGCGCGCAGTTCGGTCTCCACGTAGTAGGCGAACACCTTGATCGCGTCGCGGTACTCGTTGTAGAGCAGGAGCCGTTTCTCGGCCTCGTACATGTCGAGTTCGTCGATGCTGTCCACGGCCCACCCCTCATTCACTGCGTCACATATGGGAACGCTCTAAGTGTAAAGGTTCCCCGCGGGGTGCCACGGCATTTAGGAGGGGCCATGCAGGAAGTCCTCGACCTGTGCATAGAGCTCGATGCATCCGCCCAGCGATCCTATGCAGCAATGGCCAAGCATTGCACCAGTCCCGAGATCTCGGCCGTGTTCGAGCAACTCGCCGAGGACGAGCAGGTGCATCTGGGGTGGTGGCGCGACTTGCGGCGAGCTTGGGGCGAAGGGCTCGTGCCAGACATCGCACGCGACGACGTGCTGCCCCGGCTCCGCGGTATCGCCGAGCAGTTCAGGGCGGCGTGCCCCGATGAGGTCGAGGGGATGAGCTGCGACGAGATGCTCGACACGGCGACCCATCTCGAGTTCGTGCTCCTCGATCCGATGTTCACCGAGCTGGTCGACCTCACCGAGCCAGGCAGCACCGGCGAGCATCGCAAGGCCTACGCCGAGCACCTCGACCGCCTCACCGACGCGCTCGACAGGTACTACACGCGCGATGACCTCGCCGCGTTCCTGGCCCGCGTGCTCAAGAAGGCGTGGCAAGACCAGTTCGCCCTGTCCTCGATGGCCACCCACGACCAACTCACCGGGCTGTACAACCGCAGAGGCTTCCAGAGCCACGTCTACCAGTGGCTTAACTGGGCGAGCCGCTACGGTCATCCGCTCGGGGTCGTGCTGGTCGACATCGACGACTTCAAGCACGTCAACGACACCCGCGGGCATGCCGCCGGCGACGAGGCGCTGCGCGTGGTCGCCGACGCGTTGCTCGGCAGCGTGCGCGCCTCGGATCTTGTGAGCCGCTACGGGGGCGATGAGTTCGCGATCCTCGCGCCGGAGACCGATGCCGAGGAACTCCAGGCACTCATGGAGCGCATCGTGCAGAGCGTCCGCAGCGCGGCGATCGGCGCCATCGGCAACGGCCGTCCCGGCAGCGTGACCGTCAGCGTGGGAGGAGCCGTCGCGGTGTCGACGGCGGGTGTCGACCTCTCGGCGGACACCGTCCTGGCCTCGGCGGACCGGTCGCTGTATCGCGCCAAGGAGAGCGGCAAGGATCGATGGTCGATAGCGGTCGTGTGCGTGGCCGAGTAGCCGCCGAACCCACACTCGCCTATCGTGCGTCCAACCGCCCTAGCGCCCTGCTGCGTCCCGACGCGAGCTGTCCAGCTCGCCGGCGTGGTAGCTCGAGCGCACGAATGGCGCACTCGCGACGGCGCTGAACCCTCGGCGATACGCGTCGCGGGCCAGCTCCGCGAACGTCTCGGGTGCAACGAACTGGGCGACCGGCAAGTGCGCCGGACTGGGGCGCAGGTACTGACCGAGCGTGAGCGTCTCGACGCCGGCAGCGCGCAGGTCGTCCATGACAGAGCGAACCTCGTCCGCCGTCTCGCCGAGCCCGAGCATGAGCCCGGACTTCGTCGGCATCCTGGGCATCGTCTCGCGTGCGCGCGCGAGGACGTCGAGAGAGCGTCGATAGTCAGCACCACGCCTCACGGTGGGGTAGAGCCGCGGGACCGTCTCGAGATTGTGGTTGAAGACGTCCGGTCGAGCTGCTGCCACTGCGTCGATCGCGGCCTCGTCCCCTGCGAGATCGCTCACAAGCACCTCGACCGCCGCCGACGGCACCGCCTCACGAACCGCCTTGATCACCGCAACCACGTGTGCCGCACCTCCGTCGGGCAGATCGTCGCGGGTCACCATGGTGACGACGACATGCCGAAGCCCCATCCGCTTCGCGGCCTCAGCAACTCGGATCGGCTCCCCGGGGTCCGGCGCAGACGGGACACGCGTCTCCACGGCACAGAAGCTGCAGCCTCGGGTGCACGCGCTGCCCAGCACCAGGAACGTCGCGGTTCCCGACGCGTAGCACTCGCCCCGGTTGGGGCACTTGGCGCTCCGACACACCGTCTTGAGCTCGAGCTCGGAGAGCAGGTCCTCGGTCGCCTGGAACTCGCCGGACCGCGCGATGGGACGCCTCAACCACGGCGGGAGACGCCGGGTGCCGGAAGACGTGCCGTGTGCGTACGCGTCTGACATGCGGGCGAGTCTAGCACGCGGCCTGTCGACCCGAGGGGCGCCGGGTTCGACCCGCGATTCCGGGCACGGCCCTTTCGGGAATCGTCCGAGGCTCGTACACTACTGATGGGTAAGGGAGAGCGTCCGACCTCGTGTCGTCTCGCCTCCCGGGCGGCCTCCGGACAGGGCCGCACCGCATGCAAGGAGGCAGGTTCAAAGTGGAGAGACGCCTCGGTCGCTGGACGACCGTCCTCGGCGTCATCGGCGCGCTCATTCTAGCTGGCGCGATCTATCAGGCATCCCGGGCTCCGTCGAGGGCCGACGCGCGCACGACCGACATCCAGCTGGAACAGGCGGTCAAGGCAACGCAGACGCCGGTCGGCCTCCAGTCCCCCGAGGCGTGGGCGGAACGTGAGCAGCTGCTGCGCACCGACGAGCAGGCGCAGGCCTACGCCGAGGATTTCACCACGCTACTCCGCGCGATACTTCCCTTGCCCGACCCGGCCAGCTTCTACGAGAACCCGACGCTTGCTAGGGTGTCGCTGGTCAGAGGCGTGGGAGAGGCATCGGTGTGGGAGGCCCGGTACAACGTCGAGGTCGGCTCCAACGAAACCACCTTCACGACCGTCTACCCCTCGGTGACCAGGTTCGGGCCGGGGCTCACCCCCGCCGACAAACCCCCTTCGGGCACGGAGGACGTCTTCGCGTTCGTCAACCTGGGGTACTTCACGACGGAGCAGCGGGTCTCGTTCCTTTCGTACTGGAAGACGGAGCGCCTGAAGGACCTCCACATGGTCGCGCGGTTGGACCGGGAGTTCCCCGGTGCTGCCTGGTACGAGGACACCCAGTTCCGCGCATCGCTCCTCGAGGCGGGCAAGAAGGCGGGCCTCGGCCCCGAAGACCTGGCGTACTACTTCCTCGATCATCAGAAGGTCGGGACGCTCGTCGGCTTCGATGCGAAGACCCAGACCTGGAGCCAGCTCAAGATCAAGCCCTACCCGTACGCCAAGTGGTACGCACACGCCACCGCGGTCGCAGCAGCGGAGCAGGCGGCCCACGCCGCGGCGGTGGCGAAGCTCGTCCCGCCAGCCAAGCGGAAGGCAAAGGCCGCAAAGGCCGCCAAAGCCGCGAAGGCCGGCGCCCGGCCGACGGCGGGAACCACGCCGCAGACCACGCCGTCTGCAGTGGCCCCGGCCGGCCAGCCGGCAGCGACCGGCGGCACGGCGAAGACCAGCCCGTCCGCCGGGCAGCCCGCGACGACAGGGGGCGGCGCGCAAACCGCGTCCGCCCAGCAGCCGGTCGAGGTCGGGGGCACGATCCCCGCGACCGGCACGCCGTGGTACAACCTGCTGCTCATCGGTATCGCGCTCGTGATCATCGGGGCGGCTGGCTTCGTGCGATACGCGAGACCGCGACATGAATAGTCAGGACTCGGCATCTCAGGCACGCGAGCCCATCGCGGCGGCAGGCCGGGCGGGGCTGTTCTTCGTCGCCGTGTTCCTGATCGGTCTCGGCTGCATAGCCCTGGCGATCGTCGCCATCATCGGGTCGAGACCGGCATCAGCCGCGGTCAGTTCGAGCCCACTGCCGAAGTTCACGGCATCTGATCTGAAGCCCGTCTACCAGGACGCGCCCGCTTCCACGCTCGATCGGTCAGCCGGTCAGTTCCCCTTTGGCGCACGCACCGCAGCTGCTCCGCCCCCAGCCGGGGCGGAGCTGGGCACGCTGACGATCCCCGGCCTGGGGCGCACGCTGCCCATCGTCGAGGGAACCGACGCCTCCGAGCTCAAGCGCGGGGTCGGGCACTACGCGCGCAGTGCGATGCCGGGCACGAACAACAACTGCGTGCTGTCCGGGCATCGCGACACCGCCTTTGCGGGGCTGCGCAAGGTGGGTGTCGGCGCTCACCTGATCGTGCAAACGGCCGCGGGTGAGTTCACGTACGAGGTCCGCGAGGTACGCATCGTCCCTAAGGACGACAAGACCGTGATCGTGCCGACCGACTACCCGGTACTCACGCTGACCACCTGCTACCCCTTCTACTACGTGGGGACAGCCCCGGATCGCTACGTGCTCGTCGCCGACCTGGTACGCAGCAGGTAGGTCCGGCCTTCGGCTAGAGTCGGCTCGCCGAGACCGGCGCTAGACTTTGCCTGCGGCGTCGATCGCGGCGGCCTTGATGACCTCGCCGACGGTCGGGTGGCCGTGCACCGTCTCGGCAAGCTGGTGGACGGTCATGCCCCAGCGCTTCGCGACCGCGACCTCCTGGATGATCTCAACCGCCGAGGGCCCCACGATCTGGCATCCGACGATCGCCCCGGTGCCCTTTTCGGCGATGAGCTGGACGAAGCCGTCCGCCTCGCCCTCGCCGAGCGCCTTGGCGTTGCCCCCGAACTTCGCGACGGCTTGGATCGCGTCGATGCCGCGTTCCTTGGCCGAATCGCGGCTGGAGCCCAGCACGCCGACCCCCGGGAACGTGTAGACCGCCGCGGGGATGGCCGAGTAGTCGATGCCCTCGAGGTGTGGACTCGCGCCTGCCTCGGCGGCCTTGAGTTCGGCGACGGCGTTGCGAGCGGCGAGCACGCCTTCCTCCTCGGCGACGTGCGCGAGCATCATCCCGCCGATGAGGTCGCCGATCGCGTAGACGCGCGGGAGGTTGGTGCGGAAGTAGGCGTCGGCCTTGATCGCGGCGCGGTCGAACTCCAGCCCGACCTCCTCGTAGCCGAAGCCGACCGAGTTAGGACGGCGGCCGACAGCGCTCATCACGATGTCGCTCTCGATGATTCCGCCGCTCTTGAGCGTGGAACGCATGCGGTCCCCCAAGCGCTCGACGGACTCGACCGCATCGCCGATGTGGAACGCGATGCCCGTCTTCTCCAGCTCGGCCTGCATCGTCTTGGCGACGCGCTTGTCGTTGCCGGGAAGCACCTGGTCCATCAGCTCGACAACGGTGACCGTGCTTCCGAAGCTCGCGTACGCGCACGCGAACTCGAGGCCGATGACGCCGCCGCCGATGATGAGGATCTCGCCTGGGATCTCGGTGAGCGAGACGGCATCGTCGCTCGTCCACACGCCGTCCATGTCGTGGTCGATGTTGGGGAGCTTGAACACGATCGAGCCGGTGGCCAGGATCACCGCGTCGGCTTCGACGGTCTCGGCGCCTCCCTCGGCGAGTGAGACCTCGATGGCGCCGGCCGAGGTCAGCCTGCCCTCACCGTAGACGATCCGGACCTTCAGCCGCTTGGCGCTCGATTCGAGCTGCCCGACGAGCGTGTCGACCACGCCCTCCTTACGGGTACGCAACGCATCGATGTCGACGGTGGCCACCTCGGCGTTGAGGCCGAACTCCGCGGCCCGCTTGGTGTCGGACACGATGTGCGCGCTGCGCAGGATGGTCTTCGTGGGGATGCAGCCCCAGTTCAAGCAGGTGCCACCGAGCCGCTCCCGCTCCACGAGAGTGACCTCGGCGCCGAGGCGCGCAGCCTCAAATGCCGCGGAGTAGCCGCCGGGACCGCCGCCGAGAACTGCGATGCGCATGAGTGCTCCTCAGGTCGCCACCACCGAAGTCCGCCGATTCTACCGCACCGCTCTCGGCGTCGCTTCGATGCGTGCCCACGGGAGCTGCGCCTCGTACGAGGGCGAGCGGGGAGCCGCGCGGCGGACATCGATCCTCCGAGTGAAGCACGGGTCCGAACACGGCCTCGGCTCGACAGAAGACGGTGATACTGCCGAGGCAGGAGAACCACCTAGCGAGCCAGCCCTGCGCCTTCGAGGATCCGCGGCACGGTGTGGTCGGCGCCGAGCGGCATGACGTGCACGCCGTCGGCGACGTCTCTGAGCGCCCGTGTTTGCTCGATGGCGAGTTCGACGGCCGCGTCGAGCGGTGTCTCGGCGGTGCGGATGCGCTCCGCGATCTCGTCGGGGACCATGAGCCCGGCGAGCTTGTTGTTGATGAAGTCGATGACTCTCGCGCTCTTGAGCAGCAGCACCCCGGCGATGATCTTGACCCCGCCTTCGCCGGCTCGTGGATCGTTAGCCCGGAGCTCGGCACAGTGCTCGGCGAACGCGTCGACATCCATGACCGCCTGGGTCTGGAAGAACCTCGCGCCTGCCTCGATCTTGGCGACCCAGCGGTCCATCTGGATCTCCCACGGCTCCGCTTCGGGAAACGCGGCCGCACCGACGTAGAATCCCGTCGCACCGTCGAGTGGCGCACCGTTCATGTCGACACCGGCATTCAACCCCTCCACCGCCGCGATGAGCTGGGTGGAGTCGAGATCGAACACCCCTTTGGCGTCGGGGTGGTCGCCGCCGCGAGGGTCGTCGCCCGTGACGACCAGGACGTTCTCGAGGCCGAGCGTCCACGCGGCGAGGAGGTCCGACTGGAGCGCCAGGCGGTTCCGGTCCCGACACGTCTGCTGGAAGATCGGGTCCGTGCCCATGTCGAGCAGCGCGCGCGAGGCGGCGAGCGACGAGAGGTGAAGCGTCGCGCCCTGGTTGTCCGTGACGTTGACCGCGTCACAGTACGGCGCGAGTGTCTCCACGCTCTTCTTCATCGCCGAGAGATCGGTGCCGTGCGGCGGCCCGACCTCACCCGTCACGACGAACTCGCCGCGCTCCAATGCGTCGCGAAGCCTGCTCACTCGGCGGCCTTCGTGTCGCCCGCCGCGGTCCCGGCGGCGCTCGCCCCCGCCGACCGCAGGTTCACCGAACCCGGCTGCAGCTTGACGCCGTGATGCTTGGCCGGCACGGTGCTGCGCTTCGGCCTGCCCTGGACCTTCAGCCGATCGTGGATCCGCACGTGGACGCACTCGCGGTCGCGGAGGACCTCGCACTTCCCCTGCCACATGCCGCCGCACGGCCCGTTGAGCAGGCCCTTGGGGCAGGTGGTCACGGGGCAGATGCCGGCGGTGAGGTCGAGCACGCAGTCACCACACATCTTGCAGCGCTCCTCGAACACCCCACTGCGGATCACGTTGCCGAGGAACACGCTCTCGAGCCCGGGATACACCGGCTTGTCGGTGCTCTCGGCGACGGTCTGGACGCCCGAGCCGCATGACAGCACGACCACGGCGTCGGCCTCAGAGAGCTCCCCGACGTGCTTGCGCGTCTCGAGCCGTGTACCGCCTAGGTGGCACGTGACCTCCCCAACGGCCCAGCCGGTCACTTCCCGACCGGTCTGCTCGAGCATCGCCTTCATCTGAAGGATCTCGGGCTCGCCACCGGTCCTGGCCACGGTGGCGCACTGACCGCATCCCATGAGGAAGACCTTCTTGGCCCCGATCTCGTCGAGGTTCTGCTTGATACGCGCCCACTCGCGCGGTTTGGTGATGATCATCGCCAGGCCCTTCCATCGCGGTCGCCCGTCGATCCGGCGTGCCGAGCGCCTCGGTAGCCGACGCGGCGGTCAGATGAACCTACCGCGCCTCCTACCCTACCGCAACAGGCGAGACGCGACAGCGGCCCGCCGAAGCGGGCCTCTCGCCGCACGACGCCTGAGGCGGCGACTCCCCGACTCCTCTTCGTCCACGCCCACCGCTCTTGTATGGTGAATCTCGACGGAAGTGAGTCCGCCTTTCTTGGAGGGGAGCTGCGCGTGAGACGGTCGCATCCGACCAGGAGAGGGGCCGCATGTCTTCTGGTCGTCGTCCTCGCGACTCTCGTCTGCTCGGCACAGGCGCACGCCGCGGCCGAACGATCCCTCAGCCTGTCCGCATCCAAGTTCGGCTTCGCCGCGGAGCCGGGACAGAAGGGCACCGGCGAGGTGTTCGTCATCAACGAGGGGGCCGAGCCGCTCTCCGTACGGGTCTACGTGGCCGACCAGGAGATCGCCGAAGACGGGTCGGTGAGCTTCGTCGTGCCCCCCGTCAACGCGAACCGGCTCACAAGCCCGGCGACCTGGGTGACCTTTGAGCTCCCGCCCGACGCCAGGTCCACCGGCAACATCCCCTACATCGACTTGGCTCCCGGTGAGCGGGCGCCGGTGAAGTTCGGAGTCACGGTGCCGGATGATGCGACGCCGGGCGACAGGCAGGCGGTGCTGTTCTTCGAGATGTTCTCGCCGCAAGAGGACGCCAAGGGGGGGACCGCGCGCATCAACGCTCGCCTCGGCGCTCGTATACAGACACGCGTGAAGGGCGAGATCGTCGAGAAGGTCGACGTGCGGCCGTTCGCGATGCCCGCGTTCGTCATTGGCTCGTCCCCCAGCTACTCGTTCACCGTGCGCAATGAGGGCAACATCGACGAGCGCGTCGATGCCCGCCTCGTCGTCCTCGATCGCTCGGAGAACGAGCGCGGCTCGTCGACCGTGATGACTGACACGCCGGTGTACGCATCGTCGGTGCTCGTGAAGAAGGGCGCGTTGCGCCTTCAGGGTTCTCCCATCGGACCCACTCGCGTGCGGCTCGTCGTGACCTACTCCGGGGACTCAGGAGTCGCCAAATCGATCGAGAAGGACCGCACAGTGTGGGCCATCCCACTCTGGTTCCTCATCGCGCTGGGTGCCCTGCTCGCGGTGCTCGTGCTCGCAGGCGTCTGGGCGGCCGCGAGCCGGTCGGCGAAGCGGCGGATGGAGCGGGACCGTGCGCGCCTTGGGGCGGCAGCGCCCTCGGAGACCGAAGGCGCGAGCGGGTCGGGAGCCGGGTAGCGGCCTCGCTCCTTCGCGGGACGACCGCTACGGGTCCCGAGCCCTACCCCTCCCCCCAAGATGTGCAAGGGCCCCGGCGGTGTGCCGGGGCCCTTGGCTTCACGCTGGTGTGGATTCGTGGACGGCTACGGCAGCGCGGTGTAGAGCACGTCGGCCGTGTAGAGACCCGGGTCCATCCAAGCGCCCGCGGGGGTCAGGTCCAGGGTATAGGTCTGGGCCCAGTTGAAGCCCGCGGCACTCGGGGCCTTAGGGTTGAGCGTGCTGCCGTCCATGCCCGCCGGGGTGTTGATCGACAGCATGTTGGTCGTCCACATGTTGCCGGTCGCCGAGCGAGCCATCGTGTACGCGACGTTCGAGCGGACGTTGACCGGGGCCACATACGGCGCCGGATCGGCAGCGTCCGGATCGAACGTGCCGAAGTCGTAGTCGGCACCGGTCGTCACCGTGATCTTCGAGTTGACCGTAGCGGTGATCACGATGTTGTCGGTGGCCGCAAACGCCTGTGAAGCGAACGCAAGTACAAGAACAACTGCGACTAGTGCGAAAAGAACGATTCTCGTCTTCATGCCGTCTCCATCCCCGTACGCGCCAACTGAACTCACGCCTTGTCGACGAGGGCGCTGAGGCCGGTCGTCTCGATTGGTTTATCGTCAGTTCCGGGCGGGGGTTTAGTGCCTTCTCCAGGAGACGCGGGTGCCGGCGATCTGTCCGCGCGCTGGGTTTGACCGTCCGCCGAGCTCACGGCACCCTGACCAGGGCTTCAAACCAAGCGGAATGCGTGGTAGGTTGCATCGAGACGTTCTGGCACGCGGGTCAGGGACGTTTCGTCGCGGTGCGGCGAGGCTCATTTCCTGTCCAGCACTCCAGTCCGTCGGGCTTTCTTGGTGGCTTCCGCACGTCGATACAGTAGTCGGACCTTCGCGCCGGATTGCTTCTGCGGTGTAGGCGAAGGGCACGAGAACGCAGCATGCGTCGGAGCCGGAGTGGCATGAGTCGAAAAGACGTGCCCACGCGGGTCGGGGTGGGTGGCGGCAGCCGGGTCGGAGGCCTGGCTGTGTGGTCGTGCTGTCGCGTGCTCGCCGCTGCGGTCCTCGTCATCTTCGCCGGCGTGTTCTCGACGCCTCAGCCCGTTTCTGCTGCCGGGCCCAATGCGATCCTCACCCCCACCGGGTACAACACCAACGTCATCGCGCGCGGAGACGATACCAGCAACCTGATCGTCAACTTGCCGTTCACGATGAACTGGAACGGCACGAACTACACCCAGATCTACGTCAACATGAACGGCAATTGCACATTCGGGTCCGGATTCACCGGGTACAACCCCAACACCACCCTCGCCGCCACCAACCGAAGCATCATGGCCCCTCTGTGGGCCGACGTGGACACCCGCAACACCGCCGCCGCGCAAGTGACCTACAGCACGACTACTGGAAGCGTGCCGCAGGTCAACGGGCACAATGCGTTCTTCGTCAACTGGGTCGGTGTCGCGTCGTACAACAACCAGTCTTCTCCGACCAACTCGTTCCAGCTGGTCATCGTCGACCGCTCGGACACGGGCGCCGGCAACTTCGACTTCATGTTCAACTACGACCAGGTCGCGTGGGACATCGCCACCGCGGCCTCGACCTACCGGGCCCGGGCAGGTTGGGGCCGGGCGGGAACCGGCTTCGAGTTGCCTGGGTCGGGCACACCCCAAGGCAGCGCGAGCACCCTGCTGGACTCATCGCCCTCGGCGACATCGCTCATCCAGAACTCGATGAATGCAGGCGGGCAACTCGGCCGCTACGTGTGGCAGGTGCGCAGTGGCGCCGCACCGAACGTCCCTCCGCAGGTCAGCGTGGTCAACCGCGTGCTCGAGGGCAACGCCCCCAACAGCTACACGGGGTACACCGGGTCGGGCGACGCCACCGCCACCGACCCCGACGGCACGATCGTCAGCTTCACCAACAACCGTCCGTCCCCGCTTCCGCTCGGCACGACGAGCGTGCTCTGGACTGCCACCGACGACCGAGCCGCGGTGACTACTGCGACGCAGACCATCGTCGTCACCGACACAACGCCGCCTGTCAATCCCACGCTGACGAGTCCGACCCACACCACGGGGACGTGGTCGGCAAGCAGCACGGTCACGGTGGCCTCGGCAGGCGCGACTGACACGTGCACGGGCGTCCGAGGCTTCTCGTACGCCTGGAGCCGGGGCTCGACGAGCACGCCCGACACCGTTCCGGACCCGTCGATCGCGACGACGACCACGACGACCGCCACCACGACCGTCGACAGCCAGACGTTCCCCAACGCCACCTGGCCGCCAGCGTGGACCAGGTCGAGCACCGCCTACGTGAGGCTGACCAACGCAGCCGGCCGCAACCACGGCACCTATGCGGCGGAGATCTGGGCCAACAACACGACCCGTCGGACGGTGGACTTCTACCGGGACTACGATCTCGCCGGATTCACGAGTGCCACGCTAACGTTCTGGGACAACGTCTCCGCGCTCGCGGGAGGCACGGACTACGCCCGCGTGGAGTACTCCACCGACGGCGGGGCCAACTACATCCAGCTGCAGAACCTGACAACCGCGTCGGCGTGGACCCAACGTTCCTTCAACCTGCCCGCGGGAGGAACGGTGCGCGTGCGGTTCTCGGGGTCGGTGAACGCCGCCACCGAGTACGCGGACTGGGACGACATCAACGTTCTGGGCTTCACCACGACCACGACGACGACCCTCTCCACCAGCACCACCACGGGGCTTGCCGACGGCACGTGGTACTTCAACCTGCACACGGTGGACGTGGCGGGCAACTGGTCCTCCCCGAGGGCGCTCGGGCCGTTCCTGATCGACACCACCGCCCCCGTCACCACCGACAACGTGCCGGCGGGGTGGAGCACGACCGCGCTCGGCGTGACCCTCACAGCCGTCGATGCCGGCGTAGTCAGCTACACGGAGTACTCGCTGAACGGGAGCCCGTGGTCCGCGTACACCGGCCCGTTCGTTGTATCGACCGAGGGAACCAGCACACTGCTATACCGCTCCGCCGACGCCGCCGGCCATGTGGAGGCGACCAAGACCGTGCTCGCCCGCATCGACACCCAACCGCCCTCCGTGCCGTTCGATCTCGCGGCGAACGCCGTGAGCACGAGTTCTGTCGAGCTGAGCTGGAGCCCTTCTGCAGACAACGTCTCCGGGGTAGCGCGGTACGGGATCTACCGCGACGGCACGCTCGTCGGCACCACCTCCGGCACGACGTTCGTCGATACCGGCCTTACTGCCGGCGGCACCTACCTCTACGAGGTGAGCGCGTTCGACGTCGCGGGCAACGAGTCGTTGTCCAGTTTCGGGGCGAGCGAGACAGTCCCCCTCGCGGCCCTGTGGGTCTCGGTGAGCACGCCCTCGGTGGACATGGGCGACGTCGATCCTGGTGGCTCCTCCGCCGTGACCGACGCTGCAGTGGTGACGGTTGGCGGTGTCGGCACCGGGGGGTATAGCCTCTTGTGCAGCGCGCAGGACTTCACGAACGTGGATGTCGGCTCGACCATGCCGACGCTGCCCGCCAGTGCACTGAGCTACACGATGAGAGGATTCGCGAGCGCCCCGTCGCAGCCGTTCACCGAGGCGCCCGTGGTCCTGGACTCGGCCGTCGGCAGCAGGTACCGGTGGGGACACCAGTATGACTTCGACTTCCTGTTCGTCGCGCCCTGGACGTTCGAGTCGGGCCACTATGCGACGACGGTGACCTACACTGCTGTCTCAGAGTAGGCGCCGCCACCGTCCTGCACGCGGTCACGCACGGCAACGGCCAGTCACGAGCCCACGGACGGCACTACCCCCCGTCGCGCTTCAACTCGATAGCCGCGCGCACCTCGCGGACGCACCCTGGCGCGTCGTCGGCATACCCGGCGCCGACGCTCTCGGCCCACTCCCGGGTCACGACCGCACCCCCGACGAGAACGGGCAGGTCGGGCCTTGAGCGCTGAACCGCGTCGATCGTCTCGGACATCGCGCGGAGCGTCGTCGTCATCAGCGCCGAGAGGCACACCGCATCGGCATCCATCGCCGACCTTGAGATCGTGCCGGGTGCCACGTCGACGCCGAGGTCGGTGACCTCGAACCCCTGGCTCTCGAGCAGCGACACGCAGATGTCCTTGCCGATGGAATGGATGTCTCCCTGCACTGTGGCGAAGACGACCCTCCCTTGCTCGAATCCGGTCGATCCGGGCAGGTGGGTCTTTGCGCGCGTGACAGCGGCCTTCATCGCCTCAGCCGAGACGATGAGCTGGGGTAGGAACACCTCACCACGGCCGTACGCGTCGCCGAGGGTCTGGATCGCGGGCGTGAGCACCTCGGGGATGACGTCGGTCGCCGGCATTCCCGACTCGATCACTGCGTCTACGAGTGCCGGTGCGCCGTCGGCGTCGCCGCGTGCGACAGCCGCCATCAGGCGATCCGCGGCGCCCTGCTCCGTCGCTGCTTCCCCGACGGCCGTCTCGATCTCCCCGCCGCCCTGCGTGGCCGCCATCGCCGCGTCGAACGCCGAATCCCACAGCCTCCACGCCTGCTCGATCGACGGCACCTCACCGCTGGCACGGTCCGCGTTCGCAGTGCGCAGCGCCTCCATGACCACGAGGTCATTGGGGTTCACGATCGCGGCGTCGAGGCCGTGGACCGCAGCGGCGGTCACGAATGCGGCGTTCAGGAGCGGTCGCATCGGCAGACCGTGGCTCACGTTGCTCACGCCGAGCAGCGTGCGCAGCCCCATCTCCTTCGCCCCTGCCACGACGCCGAGCGTTGTTCTCGGCGCGTCGGGCTCGGCGGCGGCGGTCATCACCAGGCCGTCGACCACAAGGTCCTCGTCGGCCAGGCCCGCGGCACGTGCTCGGTGCATGACGCGCTCCACGATGGCCAGGCGTCCCTCCACTGTCCCGGGGATCCCGTCGTCGTCGAGGGCGAGGACCACCACAGCTGCGCCATAGCGCGCCGCGAGTGGAAGCACCGAGTCCATCGACGACTCGACGCCGTTGACGCTGTTGATGAGTGCTCGACCGGGGTACACCCGCAGGGCTGCCTCGAGCGCGTCCGGGTCGGTCGTGTCGAGCACGAGCGGCAGGCCCACCGAGGCGACCAGCGCGTTGACGGCGACCGGAAGGACGGTCGGCCCATCGATGCCCGCGGCTCCGACGTTGACGTCGAGGGCGTCCGCCCCCGCGTGCTCTTGGTCCACGCCGAACGCCCGAACCACGCTCATCGAGCCCTCGCGAAGCGAGTCGGCGAGAGCGGGCTTGCCGGTGGGGTTGATGCGCTCCCCGACCGCCGCGATCGGCGCCCCGCCGCCGATGATCCGGTGGCAGCGCGGGCCGGCGATGACGCAGCGGGGCTCGGAAGGGCCGTGGAGGTGTACCCGCCGGTCGCCCACCGCGTCGAGCAGCGCAGCGATGTAGGCCGGCGTGGTACCGCAGCAGCCGCCCACCGCCGCCGCTCCCGCCTCGATGTACAGCCGTGCTGCCGCTTCGAGGTCCTCGGGGCTGCCAGGGAACACCGTGTGCCCCTCTTCATCGAGGCGAGGCATCCCCGCATTGGGCTGCACGATGACGGGAAGGTTCGTTGCCGAGGCCATCTCCCGGACCAGCGGCACCATCTGCTCCGGCCCGAGGCCGCAGTTCATTCCGACCGCGGAGACCCCCGCCGCTTCCAGGATCACCGCCGCGGTGGCCGGACCGGTGCCCGAGAGGTCCATCCGTCCGTTCGCGCCGAAGGTCACGCTGGCGAACACCGGCACATCGGTCACCGAGCGGGCGGCAAGGATGCCGCAGCGCACTTCGGCGATGTCCGTGAAGGTCTCGAAGAAGATCGCGTCAGGGTTCTCGGCAGCAAGGGCGGCGACCTGCTCGGCGAAGATATCGAAGACCTCGTCGAACGTCGCCTCGCCGAGCGGCTCGAGCACGAGTCCGGTGGGTCCGACGTCGGCGAGTATATGCGGGGCGCCCCACCGCTTGGCCACCCGCACCGCGGCGCGGTTGTACTCCTCGACCCGGTCGCCGTAGCCGTGCTCCGCAAGCTTGGGCCGCGAGCCGCCGAAGCTGTTGGCGGTGGTGCAGTCTGCGCCTGCGAGGCGGTAGAGGCGATGGACGTCGCCGACCATCTCGGGAGCGGTTACGTTCAGCATCTCGGGGCACGTGCCGGGGAGCATTCCCGCGCGCTGCAGCATGGTGCCCATGGCACCCTCGAGGATCAGGGTCTCGCGACCGAGCCTTTCGAGGACGTCAGGCATCACTCCCACCTTCCCGGTCTGCCGTGCCTTCGTGCAAGCCTCCGGCATCGGCGCCCGAGGCGGCCTCGTCGCGGAGCTTCGTCGCTACGTATGTCATGCCCATCCACACCATCACAAAGAGCAGCAGCGCCGCACCGAGCAGCATCTCGAGCACGGGCTGCCAGCCGTACTCGCCGAGAAAGCGCTGCCACTGGCCGGTGGCCAGAGCCCACACGCAGGTGGCGACGAGCGCCCCGGCACCGGTCCACACGACGACGCGGAAGTAGCGCAGTGCCGCGCGCCCGCCTTTGACCGATCCCACGGCGTACACGACACCCAGGAGTACGGACCACAGCAGGACGATCGTCGTACCAAGCGGCACGAACGGATACTGGCTTATGCGCATGAGGCCGAAGTACACGCACTTCCCCTCGGGCTCGACGGCTGTTGTCACGCTGCGCAACGCGGGTAGTCGCGGTGCAACTTTCGCACAGCCGGGGCAAGCAATCGAGGGTCCGCCGCTAGATCCCCAACTGGGTGAGCGCATCGGCCAGGATGCGGTCGTGGTCGAAGGCGAGGTGCGGTAGTGCCGAGAGGGGGTGCCACGCAGCCGCGGACGCATCGTCGTCACCGCGAACCTCGGGGAGCTCTCTGCCCGCGTCGGCGGCGTACGCGACGCTGACCGTCCACCCGCGCGGGTCGCGTCCCGGCTCTCCGTACACCCCGACGAGTGCCAGCGGGACGGGCAGATCGAGCGAAGTCTCCTCGGCAAGCTCCCGTCGGGCGGCGTGCTCGGGCACCTCGCCCTTGTTGAGGAAGCCCCCCGGAAGCGCCCACGACCCGGCGAAGGGAGGCCGACCGCGCTTGACGAGGAGCACGTGCCGACCGTCGTCGGGTCCTGCGATGACGACGGTGTCGGCGGTGAGGGCGGGGCGAGGCGCGGATTCGTAGCTCATGCCTCAGCGGCCCCTCCCGGGGTATGCGACTATTGCTCTCTGACCACAACAGGCCCGAGCCGGGGCGCGTACCCCCAACTCGGGCCCGGCGTTGACGCCAAGGGAGGCAGGCGTCGAATCGAATGTACCAGCGGCCCGGCAGCAGATGGTGAAACGATTGTGAAACCTGACGACGAACTCGAGGGCACGAGTGACGAGCGGAGGCGGATTCAAATCGCACTCGCTCTGGTGACGATGGCCCTGATCGCGGCCGTCGCTGCAGTCGGGATGTTCGTCGCCCAGGAGACCGCGATCGCCACGAACGGCCGCTTACCCCTGGCAACTCGGGCGTACGCCGCACGCCGCGTGATGCGCCTGCGCCCTCTCAGCGGCTCGGCCGAGGTCACCTATGCCATTCTCGAGGGCCGGCGCCTCTTCCGGAACGAGGCCACCTGGGACCAGGCCCAGTCACTGCTGTACGAGACGTACCTGCGGCACATCGGCAACAAGCCGCTTCGCGCCGAGCTCAGCGTGGTCAGCAAGGCGATCATCCTGCGTGACGCCGGCAAGGCCCACAAGCAGCACGGTCACGAGGGACCCGGTGGCACCCTTCGCCCCGAGGACATCGAGCGGTGACGTCGAGGACCTGGACGCCCCGGCTCATCGCCGCCTTCGCGACCCTCTATATCGTCTGGGGCACGACCTACCTCGCCATCAAGGTCGGGCTCGATGCGGCGCTACCACCGGCGCTCTTCGCGGGCATCCGCCTGATTCCCGCCGGGCTCATCCTGCTCGCCATCTCGGCGCTGCGCGGTGCATCGCTCCACCCGTCGGTGTCGCAGCTCCGGATCTTGGCTATCGTCGGCATCCTGCTGCTGGTCGGGGGTCAGTACGGCACCTTCCTCGCCGAGACCCGGATCCCCTCCGGTCTCGCCGCGCTCATCGTGGCGCTGCTGCCGCTGTGGATCGCCCTCGCCGAATCGCTGCTGCCCGACATGGCGCGCCCCACCGCGCGAGGCTACGCCGGCCTGGTGCTCGGCTTCGCCGGCCTCGCGATCCTGATGCTCCCTCGGCTCGCCGAGATCGGCGCCGTGGGTGCGGCCGTCGTCGTGGGCATGGGCATCCAGATCGTCGCCACATGGCTGTGGGCCAGCGGGTCCATCTACTCCAAGCGGCGACCGACCGGTATGGACGGCCTCGTTGCGACGGGGTGGGAGATGCTCATCGCCGGTGTCGTACTGGTGGCGCTCGGGACGGTGCTTGGCGAGTGGAGCGAGTGGGTGATGACACCGAAGGGCTTCGCCGCACTCGCCTACCTCGTGGTGTTCGGCTCGTGCGTGGCGTTCACCGCCTTCACGTATGCACTCGCGCACGCCCCCGCGAGCAAGGTGATGACCTACGCGTTCGTGAACCCCGTCATCGCAGTGTTCGTCGGCTGGCTGTTCGGGCATCTCGGGATCATCCCCGCCGAGCCGGTGACGGTCTCGATGATCGCCGGGATGGCGGTGATCGTGGCCGGCGTCGCCCTCACGACATCAGCCCCGACGAGGCCGCCGGCGCATCCAGGCCCGGGCGCGGAGATCGACACCCCGGAGCTGGCGGCAGAGCCGAGCGAGGTCTAGCCACCGCGGCTTCAATCTCCACGATTCCTCCACAGCCGCGCCGCCCTCGCTTCATAACAGGGTGTCAGACTCAGTTCGCTGGGGATGCGCCGCCGTGCTGTCTCCGGCCTACCAGATCGGGAGGGATTCGCGGACGCAAGTCCGGCGCATGCGCGAGGTTCGACTCGGCGCATGCTTGGGAACCTCGGCCCGACGTGCGCGAAATGGATGGTGGTCGTTGTGCTCATCGCCCCCGCTGTTCTTCTCGGCCTCGCTATCTGGGCCGCATGGAACATGACCAACCGCGAGAGCGTGTCGACGTCCGGATCGACGCTGGTGCCGGCCAGCGCCGGATCCGGGCGTTCGATTCCGGTCCCGCGTGACGGCGCGGAGAAGATCGCCCGCGAGCGCCTCGCCCGCGGCGAGATCACAGTGGAGGACTACGAGCGCATCATCTCCGTCCTTCGGGGCTAGCCCGTAGTCCCCGCGCGCGTCTGCCGACCAGACCTCTGCACGTCACCGTGAAGCCCGGCCCTGCGGCCGGGCTTCACTGCGTGAGCGGGTAGAATCGGGGACGGCCGTGCGCCTCTGACGGCATCCGCCAGCCCACCGCGATATCCCTGCGTTCCAGGAAGACCGCCCGTGTCGTCATCGCTCGTCCGCGCGCTCACCTTCGTACGCCGCTACCGCGGTGTTGCCGCGCTTGCTGTCGTTGCGGTGCTGCTTGCGTCGGCGGCCGATCTGATCAGCCCGCAGTTGCTGCGCCAGCTGATCGACGTGGGGATCCAGCAGCAGGACTTCCGCGTGATCCTGCGCAACTCGATCCTACTCGTGGTCGTCGCGATCTTCGGCGGCGTTGCAAGCTTCGTGCAGGGGTATCTCTCGGCGCGCGCAAGTCACGGAGCCGCGTTCGAGATGCGCAACGTGATCTTCGACAAGCTCCAGGACCTCTCGTTCTCGTGGCACGACCGCGCCCAGACCGGCCAGCTCATCACCCGGGTCACGAGCGACGTGGACCTCGTCCGCGACTTCGTGGGCGGCGGCCTCGTCCAGGCCGTCTCGGCGGTGCTGCTGCTCGTAGGGGCCGTCGTCGTGCTGCTGATGATGAACGTCACCCTGGCGTTGGTCTCGTTCCTCGTCGTGCCGGCAACGATCACCGTGCTGCTGCTGTTCGTGCGCAAGCTCGGTCCGATGTTCCGGGAGAACCAGCAGCGCCTCGGTGCGCTGAACACGGTGCTCCAGGAGAACGTCTCGGGAGTGCGGGTCGTGAGGGCATTCGCCCGCGAGCGCTTCGAGGGGGAGCGCTACGACCGCGCCAACCGCTCGCTGCTCGAGCAGGGGCTCGTGGTGCGGCGGACCGTCGCCAACGCGTTTCCCCTGTTGTTCAGCGTCGGCTCGATCGGCGTCGCCGTCGTGAGCGTGGTGGGAGCAGTGCTCATCGTGCGGGGCACGATGCAGGTCGGCGAACTCGTCGCGTTCACGAGCTACCTCTTCCTGCTGCTCGGCCCGCTGTTCACTCTCGGCTTTGGTGCGCAGGCCATAGCGCAGGCGGGTGCCTCGGCGGACCGGCTGTTCGAGATCCTCGACGCGCCCAACGACGTCGTCGAGAAGCCCGACGCTATCACCCTGCCCACCGTGGCAGGCCGACTCGAGTTCGATGGCGTCTCGCTTCGCTATCCGGGCGCCGACCGCGAGACGCTCTCCGACGTGACCCTCACCATCGAACCCGAGACCACTGTGGCCGTGGTCGGCGCTACGGGCTCGGGCAAGACGTCG
The DNA here is from genome assembly GCA_964354945.1 of uncultured Eubacteriales bacterium. GTDB lineage: Bacteria > Actinomycetota > Coriobacteriia > Anaerosomatales > CAVXGS01 > CAVXGS01. The sequence goes on along the minus strand of CAYHCN010000001.1, from coordinate 6,591 downwards.
CTCGTGAACCTCGTGCCGCGCTTCTATGACGCCACCGAGGGCTCGGTGCGCATCGACGGCATTGACGTGCGCGACGTGGCCCTATCGTCCCTGCGAAGTCAGATCGGCATCGTGATGCAAGAGTCGGTGCTGTTCAGCGGCTCGGTGCGGGAGAACATTGCGTACGGACGGCCCGACGCGCACCTCGATGAGGTCATCGCCGCTGCCCGCGCTGCTCAGGCTGACGACTTCGTACGCGGCCTTCCCGAGGGCTACGACACCCGTGTCGGCGAGCGCGGCGTGAAGCTCTCCGGCGGCCAGCGTCAGCGCGTCGCCATCGCTCGCGCCCTGCTCATCGACCCCCGCGTGCTGATCATGGATGACGCGACCTCGTCGGTGGACTCGGCGACCGAGGCAGCGCTACGCCTCCAGCTCGACAGCCTGATGGAGGGGCGCACGACCCTTGTCATCGCCCAGCGCCTGTCCACCGCCCGCCGTGCCGACCTCGTCGTGGTCGTCGAGAACGGCCAAGTGGTGGCGACGGGGACCCACGATGAGCTCCTCGACACGAACTGCCTGTACGCCGAGATCGCCGCTAGCCAGCTCGTGGGCGGCGAGTCGATCGACGTGACGGGCGCCTGCGAGCTCGAGGACGTGCCGGGGGGCGACGGCTGATGGCACACGGCGCCTCGCTGAAGTCCCTCGCCAAAGACGAGCGCCCCGCCTCAACGCGGCAGGTCGTGCTGCGAATGCTCGGCTACTTCTCACCGTTCAAGTGGACGGTCGGCTGGGCGATCGCGTGGCTCGCAGCGACGTCGATGGCGACGGCAGCCACCCCCGCCCTGACGGGCATGCTCGTGGACGCCGCAGTCCAGTCCGCGTCGACCACGAAGTCGCTCGCGCCCCTCGCGCTCCCCGCCGTTGCGCTCGTGTTCGCATCCCTGTTCGCGTGGTTCGCCCAGCGCCAGCAGATCCTGCTGCTGGGCGCGGCCGGCCAGAACGCCCTCTACGACCTCAGGGGTCAGGTATTCGGCACCCTGCAGCGCATGCCCGTCGCGTTCTTCGAGTCGAACGAGTCCGGCGACCTGATGTCTCGGCTGATCAACGACGTTCAACAGGTGAACTCGTTCCTCTCGCAGGGCTTCCGACGCCTGCTGGGATCGCTGTTCGGCCTGATCGCCACGCTCATCGCGATGCTGTGGGTGAATCCGCGGCTTGCCGCGGTGACGTTGCTCGTGGTGCCGGTGATGTACCTGGTCTCCCGGTTGTTCGGCTTCGTGGCTCGTCAAGCGTTCCGACGTCGTCAGGAGACCATCAGCGACGTCTCCTCGACGCTTGCCGAGGAGCTCGCCGGGATCAAGGTCGCCCAGGCGTTCGACCGCACCACCCGCAACCGCGAGCAGTTCTCGCAGCGCAACGCCGAGAACCGCGACGCGAACGTCGGCGCGGCGACGGTGTCGTCTGCGTTCTCCCCGGTGCTCTCCGTCATCTCGGCAGCCGCGACCGCCCTCGTCGCCGCGTTCGGCGGCTACATGGCCGCGCGGGGTGCGGTGTCGATCGGCGTCGTCGTGGCGTTCTTCGGCTACGCCCGCCAGTTCTTCTCGACGGTCACCCAGCTCTCGTCTCTGTACGCGGACACCCAAGCCGCCCTGGCGGGCGGCGAACGCGTGTTCCAGCTGATCGACACGCCCTTGACCGTCGCCGACAGCCCCGAGGCCCGCGACATACGCGAGATCGCCGGGCGCCTCGAGTACGAGCACGTGTACTTCCGGTACGCCACCGGAGCTGAGGTGCTTCACGACGTCACGCTCGCGATCGAGCCGGGCACCACGCTCGCGGTGGTCGGCAAGACGGGCGCAGGCAAGACGACGCTCGTGAACCTCGTCCCCCGCTTCTACGACCCCGTGGACGGCCGCGTGCTCGTCGACGGTATCGACGTCCGCAACATCCGCATGGAATCACTGCGCAGCCACCTCGGCATCGTGCTTCAGGAGCCGTTCCTGTTCGCCGGCACCGTAGCCGAGAACGTCCGATACGGTCGCCTGGACGCCTCTGACGAGCAGCTCCGCCGGGCGGCCGAGGCTGCGCGCGCCCTCGACTTCATCGAGCAACTCCCGAACGGCTTCGAAACCCAAGTCGGCGAACGCGGCTCGACGCTCTCGACAGGGCAGCGCCAACTCATCGCCTTCGCCCGCGCGGTCTTGGCTGACCCCGCGATCCTCATCCTCGACGAGGCGACCTCATCGGTCGACACGCGCACCGAAGTCCTCATCCAGCAGGGGCTGAGGCAGATCCTAGCGGGCCGGACCGCGCTGATCATCGCCCACCGGCTGTCGACCGTGCGGGACGCCGACCGGATCGTCGTGATCGATGACGGTCGGGTCGTCGAGGACGGATCGTACGCCGACCTCCTCGCGGCGAACGGCCCCTTCGCCGCGCTTCACGCCGCCCAGTTCGAGGACTGAGACTCTAGTTCGTTCCTCGCTGCGGCGAATCCTCCGCCTTGAGTCTGGCTTGAGGCCTCTCCTGCCGTCCTGAACTGCGCTTTCCATCACGACCTCGACCTTTACTTGACAGCACTTGCCGTTATATATGTTTTGACATATATTTGTTACGTCGTATATCAACCGAAAGGGCCCCTGAACGCTTGTCGCTGGACTACGCGATACTCGGATTCCTCTCTGAGCGGGAGCGGTCGGGCTACGACCTCAAGACGCGCTGTTTCGACACCGACGCACGGTCCCTCTGGACGGCGGATCAGGCCCAGATCTACCGCACTCTCGACCGGCTCCAGGGCGCCGGGCTCGTCCGACTGAGACGCAAGCGCCAGTCGGCGAGACCGGACCGCAAGCTCTTCTCGATCACCGAGGCGGGCCTCGCCGAGCTCCATCGATGGCTGGCCTCGCCCGAGCCACTCCCGTCGCCGCGCGAGGCGTTCCTTCTCCACCTCTACTTCGGAGCTGGTCTCCTAGACGTCGAGCTGCTCGACGTACTGAGGGCGAGGCGCGATGGGCATCAGGGGCGACTCGACTCCTTGCGAGCGGAGGCGACCGACACGCTGCGGAGCAACGCGCCGGGACGCGAGCGGCCGCTGCGGGCGATGGCGCTCGACGGCGCGATCGTCGAGCAGCGCGCGGTGATCGACTGGTTGGACGACTGCATCGAGATGGTCGAGGCGCGCTCGCTTCCGGCGCCCGCTCCCACAGCGCTCCCCTCAGAGGGCGCGTAGCGGCCGAGAAGGCCGCAGAGAGGACGGCAGCAGACATGCGGATCCTTGCCATCGATGCGAGTCCCCGCCGGGGCGTGGTGTCCCTGTCGGTCGAAGCGACAGCCGGGGCAGCCGAGGCCGCAGGCGCCGAGGTCGAGTGGGTACGGCTGCACGACCTCGACATCCGGTACTGCACCGGCTGCAACTGGTGTCACACCACCGGCACCTGCAAGACCGAGGACGACCTGCCCGAGCTGGTTCGTCGTATCACCGAGGCCGACGGGGTCATCTTCGGGACGCCCTCCTACTTCCGGCGGGCAGACGATGCCACCCAGGCGATCCTCGACCGCCTCGAGGGGTACTTTGGCGACAACGGGCAGCTCAGGCTCCCCGGGGTCAACGTCCCTCGGACCCCGACCGCGTGCAGCGTGAGGCGTGCAGTCGTCATCACGGCATGCTCCGTCCCCGAACCGTTGGCCACGTTCTTCGGCTACTCGACGGGTCCCGTACGCCAGCTGCGACACGCACTCAGCGCCGGTGGCATCAAGACCGTGGGGTCGCTCTTTGTCGCCTCCGGATGGCGTTCGCACCCCTTCGACGAGTGGGAGCGGGACAAGGCCACGTCGCTGGGTCGCATCCTGGTCGGCAAGATCTGACGATTCGGCGGGTATCCTCAGTCCATGGCTGCCGAACCGATACCGACCGCCGACAGACCGCCGTTCTCCGAGTCGCTCGTCGACGTCGACGGCGTTCTGGTGCACTACGTCCGCTCCGGTGAGGACCTTCGCCCCAAGCGTCCGCGGCCGGTCGTCTTCTTCCACGGGTTCTTGGCTGCGACGTGGTACTGGCTTCCGCTCATGCGCGACTTGCAGCCGCGAGCGACCATCGCATTCGACCGCCCCGGATTCGGGCTCACCGAGCGACCCGAGCACGGCACGTGGGAGACCTCCATCAACCCTTACACCGTTGCTGGGTCGGCCGACCTCGGTGCGCACCTGCTCGAACTGATCGGCGTCCAGCGGGCGTTCATCGTGGGTCACTCGCTGGGCGGAGCCGTCGCCGCGGAGTTCGCGCTGCGCCACCCCCACCTCGTCATCGGCTTGGTCCTGATCAACCCAGGCGTCTACGGCATCCCGCAGGTCAGGCAGTACCCCGACTGGCTCCTCCGGCTCGCCGCCTCCAAGGGCGGCATGTGGGCCGGACCAAAGCTGCTTTCCGCAGGATTCGGGCTGGGGAAGGATCGGCTGCTGCGCTCCCTCTACGCCACCGACGATGCTGTCCCGCCTAATACGCGACGCGAGTACGAGGATCAGTTCGCGCTTCCGGGCTTCTGGCGCGGCCTGTGGGAGTTCAGCATCGCGCCGCAGCCCGAGATGCCCGCTGGGCGGCTCGGCGACATCAGCGTGCCGACCATCGTGCTGGCCGGTGCACAGGACAAGGTCCTCAAGCCCGAGATCACGAAGCGCGTGGCCGATGAGATTCCCGGGGCCATCTTCGAGCTGGTGGAAGGCACGGGGCACAACCTGCACGAGGAGCGACCCGAGGCGGTCCAGCGAGCGATCGGACGGCTGTCGCGTCCCGAGCGCCGGCGATGAGCCGAGCGGGCCGGATCTGGCGCGTCGTCGGGATCGCGGCCGCCGTGTTCGTCGCGCTCGTGCTGGTCGTTCCCCTCGTGTGGCCCGTGCCCGCGCTCGAGGGGACGGCCGAACCGCCGGCGCTCGCCCGCGCGGGCGACAAGTTCGTGGAGGTCGACGGCGTGCGGTTCGCCTACCGCGAGCGCGGGAGCGCCAATGCGAGCCGTACAATCTTGCTGCTCCACGGCTTCGGAGCGTCGACGTTCTCGTGGCGGGACCAGTTCGAGTTGCTCTCATCGGACGCCCGCGTGATCGCGTTCGACCGTCCGGCTTTCGGCCTCACCGAGAGACCGCTGCCGGGCTCGTTCTCGGCCAAAGTCAATCCCTACGCACTCTCCGCGTCTACCGTGCAGACGGTGGAGCTGATGGACGCGCTTGGAGTCGAGCGCGCAACGCTGGTGGGTCATTCGGCAGGCGGGCTGGTTGCGGCGGCGGTGACTGAGCAGCACCCCGATCGCGTCGAGGCGCTCGTGCTCGAAGACCCCGCGATCTTCGCCACAAGGGGCGTTTCGAGTGCGCTCTCCCCCCTGCTCAGGACGCCCCAGATGCGCCGAATAGGTCCTCTGATCGCCCGTCGGCTTGCGGGACCCCAGGGGGATGCGTTCGTTCGGCGTGCGTTCTTCGACCCGTCGAAGGTCACCACCGACGTGCTGGCGGGCTACCGCTATCCGCTGAAGGCAAGGGACTGGGACAAGGCGCTGTGGGAGTTCACCGCCGCGCCGAGGGACCTGGATGTCGCCGGTCGCCTCGGCTCTATCGGCGTGCCGACGCTCGTGATCGCCGGGGCCGAGGATCGGATCGTCGCGGTGGACTCGATCGAGCGCGTCGCTGCCGAGATACCCGGAGCGCAGCTCGTGGTGTTCCCGAGGACGGGACATATCCCGCACGAAGAACGACCCGCGGAGTTCGCAGCCCGCGTCAGGGAGTTCCTGGACGCGCAGCGCTAGGGCCGGCTGCGAGGCACCGGCCCGCTGCCGGCACGCCCCGCACGCCTACTCGTCGATCTCCTCGAGCAGGAGCTCCATCACTTCACGTCCCGGGTCCACCACGTACTCGGTCGCCTCGGCGGCAGCTTCGCAGAAGGACTCGCCGCGATTCGGCTCCACGCCCTGGCCCCACAGCACGAAGGGAACGAGGTCGGCGGTGTGGGTCTTGATCGCGATCGGCGTGGGATGGTCGGGCATGGCGAGGATGCGGATGTCGCCGCCGTGCTCGGCGAAACGAGACACGACGTGGCGGTCGATCTCCTCGATCGCACGGATCTTGCCCAGGGTGTCGCCGGCGTGGCCCTCCTCGTCGGGGGATTCGACGTGGACGACGACGAGCTCGTGCTCCTCGAGCGCGGCGAGAGCGCCAGCGGCCTGAGCAGCGTAGTCGTTATCGGGGCCGTCGGTCACACCGGGGATGTCGAGCCGCGAGATGCCGAAGAGCGTCGCGAGGCCGTTCAGGAGGTCCACCCCGCTGGTCATCGCCGCGCTCACGCCATGGCACTGCAGAAACGGCACGAGCCCCGTCGGGGCGACTCCTGGCCAGAACGGCCATACGTCGGTCGCCGGAAGCTTCCGCGACGCGATCCGCCTCCGGTTCGTCTCGCTCGCCGCGAGCACCTCGCGGGCGCGGTCCATCAGGTCGAGCAGCAGCTGAGTGCCTTCTCCGCTGGGGAGATGCGGCGCGTACGGCTTGTCGGAGATGTCGTGCGGTGGGGTGTACTGGCCCTCCAGCAGCTCAGCATGGTGGCTGACCACGAGGATGTGGCGATACGCGACACCG